>WGCX01000054.1 GCA_015493575.1 Desulfobacteraceae bacterium
ATCTCTTCGAGCCTCGCAAATCATCCATGATTTGCTCCGAGGGAAATGGCAGTTCCTGTCACGTCCTGTGACCCACTGCCATTTAATCCGTTCAGGGTAATACCTGTTCCCGGCGGCCTTCAGTGTGGAGTTTCATGCTTTGTCAAAATCTATGATTTTGTGTCCGAAGGACATGGGGGTTATATGAAAGAGCTCACTTTTGGCAAAGTAACTGATGCTCTTTTTATGTCCGTTGAGAGGCATAGTAACGCAGTTCAGATCTGCCTCATGGCAGTTATAGTGAAAAAAGGAAAACACAAAAGTTCATTTAATCAACAAGCTTCGATGTCTCCTGCTGTATGCAGTGATATATGTCATCATCACTGCCGAAAATATCAATAACATCTTTATGATTAATCAACTTTTCAACAATAAAAGCAGTGAGATAAAGGCTCACGACATTTGGGTCCTGTACAATATTTCTGAAAGGTGCAATCTGAAAATCAATATCAAAACTTTCAGCCCGGCACATGGTTTCAAGACATTTTGTGATCTGTTCCTGAATGGAATTCTTGCTGATCGTTTCGATGAGTCCTGTTTCCACAAGTTTCATTGACACTTTGTTGCTGAATGAATCAATATTGTCCTGTAAAGCATTAAGTATACGTCTTTTCTCTTTTTCCTTGGAGGATTCTATTTTTGAAAGCAGTTTTGCTTCTCTGCTTCCCACATTAAATACTTTGCCCATAAATCTATCCTTATCTGTTGAGAGGCTTTCTGAGAATTACACCAGCTCGGCCTCATGGCCGTTATCCGATAAGCCGAATATTTACCAAAATACATGGTTTGGATACCTGACTAAAAATTAATTGTATTTATAATCTGAAACAGGTCTTTGTTTCAAGATAAAAATTACTCTTATTAAATAAAATCACTCTTCTTCAATAATAATAATCTGCGGGCTGTTTTTTCTTCCAAATCTGTTTATTCTGAGTTTAAATGCAATTTTTTTAAAAGACACCGGAGTTTCAGGATTTTTAATATTGAACTGCATGGCTTCAATGGTACAGCCTGATTTTTTTAGAATCATTTTTCTGTGTTTTGTACCGATCTGCACCGATGACTGCACCATAAGATCGGAACAATAAAAAACGGGTTCCGGATTGTCCGTTCCAAAGGGTCTGAGCATGTCCACTTCATTGATAAGGCTTTCAGTGATTTCGCAGGGCATGAGTGCATGGTCGAGAATCAGTGTTTTTTTAAAGTCGTTTTTTGACATTATCTCTGCTATCTCTTTTTCAAATGCTTTTGAAAAATCTTTAATTTTTTCTTTTTTAATGGAAAGGCCTGCTGCCATGAAATGACCGCCGAATTTTTCAAGCAGAAAAGAGCATTTATTCAGTGCATGGTAAAGATTTATATTTTCTATGCTTCTGCATGATCCCACTGCAGGGGATGAACCCGTTGAAATAAGAATCACCGGTTTAAAGTATTTTTTGGCTGTTTTTGATGCTGCAATCCCAAGAACGCCGGGAACCCATGACCTGTCATACATTATAATTGCAGGTTTATTAATCAGTTCAGGGTTTTTGTAAATTTTTTTTTCAATATCCTCTATGATGCTCTGTTCGGTTTCCTGCCTTTTTCTGTTTAATCCGTCAAGGGTTGCTGCAGTCTGTTCTGCAGTGATCCTGTCATTTGTGCACAAAAGATTCACACAGATCCGTGCATGGGAAATCCTTCCTGCAGCATTGAGCCTTGGTGCAATTCTGAATGAAATATCATCTGAATCAATATCTGTTAATTCAACCCGGCTCACCTGTGATAATGCTTTAAGTCCGGGTCTTGCCCCTTTTTTCATCACATCGATACCCGCACATGAGAGTATCCTGTTTTCTTTTTTTAAAGGAACCATATCTGCAATGGTTCCAATGGCCACAAGGTCACAGTATTGTATGAGATTAGGTTCCTGTTTTTCCTCCCAGAATCCTTTTTCCCTTAAGTGTTTTCTAAGGGCAATGACAAGATAGAAAGCGACTCCCACCCCTGCAAGGTGGGTTAAACCCGAGTTGCAGTCTTTTCTTTTTGGATTGATGATGGCAAGGGCTTCAGGAATATTTTCCGGCAGTTCGTGGTGATCAGTTATGATAACGTCTATGTCTTCTTCCTGTGCGGCAACGACCGCTTCATTGCTGTCAGAACCGCAGTCCACCGTAATAATCAGGTCGGTTCTCCGTTCAACTGCCATTGCAATATGGTCTTTTTTAAGGCTGTAACCCTCTTTTGTCCTGTGCGGCACATACCATGACACCTCAGCATCAATATAGGTGAAAAAATCATTTAAAATGGATGTGGATGTCACACCATCGGCATCAAAATCACCGAAAATCAGGATTTTTTCGTGATTCTCTATGGCTGTCCATATTCGATTCACAGCTTTGTTCATATCTTTTAGGCAAAAAGGATCGGTGAGATTTTTTAAGCTCGGACATAGAAATGAATAAGCCTGTTCAGGGGTTTCAATCCCCCTGTTTACAAGAAGCTCTGCCACGGTTTTATGGCATTTGATAATTCTTGCAATTTTCTCGGCTTTTTCCGGATCAGCCTTTTTATGTGTCCAGATCGTTTTCAGAGAAACCGCCTGTTTCCAACATATGAATTTTTAAATTTTTTTAGAATATTCTTCCTGTGTACGCTAAACTCTAAACTGTTAAAATCCCTCGGGTATTTATCATCAAGGGTGAATATTTCCTGTATGCCGACAGGATAACCGCCGAGAAGGACAATTTTGTTCCCGAGAAAAATGGCTTCCTCAATATCGTGAGTCACAAAAACAGATGTGAATTTTTCGCTTAACCAGATGTTTACAAGTTCTTCCTGGATATGTGCACGGGTAAAGGTGTCTAAGGATGCAAAGGGTTCATCCATGATCAGTGCGGCAGGATGCCCCACAAGTGCCCTTGCAATGCATACTCTCTGCGCCATTCCAAGGGAGAGCTCTTCAGGTCTTGCTTTTTCAAAACCTGACAGTCCTATTATTTCGATGAACTGGTTTACCCTGTAGTCAAGTTTTTCAAGATCTCCGCGCAGCCTGCAGCCGTAGCCCACATTTTTTTTAACATTAAGCCACGGGATAAGTGCAGGCTGCTGGAAAAGCATGGATCGTGAGGGATGAATACCGCGGATTTGTTTCCCGTTGGCAAGTATTCTGCCTGAAGTGGGCATTTCAAACCCGGCTAACATATTCAAAAGCGTTGTTTTACCGCATCCTGATTCACCAAGGATGACAACAAAATCTCCGTCATTAATTGAAAAGGAAATATCCCTGAGCACAGTTTTACGACTACCATCGGAGCTGTGATATATTTTTGAAACATTGTCAAATTTTATTTCCATACTGTGCCCAGGTGTAAACTATTTTGATCCGAAAGATGCCTCCGGCATATCCTCAACAGAAGTATCTCCTTCAACAATTGCATCCATTTTGCCAAGTGTTGACGGAAGAAGGGTGTTGATAAAAAACGCCGCTGTTTTGATCTGGCCTGCATAATATGCTGCATCTTTATTCTTTGCGGCCTTTGCTGCAACGGCTTCTTTTTCAAGTGATCCAGCCTTTTTTGCAAGCTTTGGAGATGCAACAACCGCTCTCCAGAGCAGCATCCATGCCATTGTTACATCGCCTGTAACCTCAAGAAATGGATGGGCAAAGGAATATGCGTTCATCATTTTTTCAGATCTTGCCCTTTTCCCCAGGATTTCACCTGTGCTTTCAAGTTTTAAAACAGCCTTTTCCACTTTTTCGGCTAATTTTTCAAGGCCTTCAGTGTTTTTTGCCTCTGCAACAACGGATTTTATTGCATTGAGAAATTCTGCAAAAATTTTACCCTTGTTCATGGGAAGTTTTCTGCCGAGAAGATCCATTGCCTGGATACCATTGGTGCCTTCATATATCATGAAAATTCTTGAATCCCGCATGAGCTGTTCAACGGGAAATTCCCTGGTATAGCCATAACCGCCGAACACCTGGACTCCGTGGCTGCACACCTCAAGGGCCTTGTCCGTTACATAACCCTTTACAATGGGGGTTAAAAGTTCAATCATGCCGCTGTATTTTTCTTTTTCCTCTTTGTCGTCCGTTGTTTCCACAATATCGGAACATTTGGCATTAAAATACAACAGGCTTCTCATTCCCTCAACCATGGCCTTCATATTGAGGAGCTGACGTCTCACATCGGGGTGTTCAATGATTGTAACATCTTTTGCTTCAGGGTCCCTTGATTTCATCAGGTGTCTGCCCTGGATTCTTGTTCTTGCATAGTCAAGGGCAAACATATAGGAAGCAGTTGCAACTCCAAAACCCTGTAGTCCCACAAAAGCCCTTGATTCGTTCATCATCATGAACATTTCAGGCATTCCCTTGTTTTCTTCTCCAAGAAGTGTGCCTGTACACTGTCCTTTTTCTCCAAGGGAAAGTGAGCATGTGGCATTTCCGTGGATACCCATCTTATGCTCAATACCTGTACACACAATATTATTAAATTCACCAGGGCTTCCGTCTTCATTAACCTTGTATTTAGGTACAAGAAAAAGGGAAATTCCCTTTGTTCCGGCAGGAGCGCCTTCAATTCTGGCAAGTACAGGGTGGATGATATTGTCAACAAGATCATGCTCTCCTGCTGAAATAAAGATCTTTGCCCCTGTAATGGAGTATGTTCCGTCATCGTTCTTTTTTGCAGATGTGGTCAATGCCCCCACATCCGAGCCTGCTTCAGGTTCAGTAAGGAGCATTGTTCCGCCCCATTCCCCGGAAAACATTTTTTTCATGTACAGTTTTTTCTGTTCTTCATTACCGAATTTTTCCACAAGTTTGGCTGCCCCGTGGGTCATGGCGCTGTACAGCATGAATGATGGATTGGCTCCCACAAGGTATTCAATGGCTGCAAGCCCAACAAGTTTTGGCATTCCCTGTCCGCCCACTTCAGGATCATCAGTCATGGCAAGCCACTCACCTTCCCTGTAGAGTTCCCATGCCCTTTGGAATGATTCAGGTACTTTTACCGTGCCGTTTTCAAATATACATCCTTCCTCATCTCCGAGTTTCTGGGTGGGAAGAATCTCTTTCACGGCAAGGTTTCTTGCCTCTGCAAGTATCAGGTCAACGGTCTTTTTATTAAAATCTTCAAATAATTCGTGTTCAACCATTCCCAATTGTTCATGAAGAACAAAATCAATATCCCTGCGGTCTGAAATTAATTGTGCCATAATTGATTTTTTCCTTTTTAATAATTTTGTATTATTTTTGTTCTGCCCTTTGTCTGCCCCATGATCGAAAAACGGTTTTTGTCCAATTTATCATGTTTTCGAGCCTCAAGCCGACAGCAAGCATTGATATAGAATAAAATTTAATGGAATCAACAGCCTTATCGTTGAAAAAATTTTTGCAACCACCTGTAAGCAAAGGGTTTTTATTTCTTTCAACGGCGGTTGATTTTTCTTTTGCCTTTTTATTTATAGGCATACCTAAGATAATAAAACACTAAAGTCAATATTTACAAAAATATAATTGACATGCTTGTTTTTTTCTGGTTAGTTCAAAAATTAGGCTCAATATTTGATGCATATTCATTTGCATTAGAACTTAAAGGATGATTTTTATTTTCATAAATATTTTAACAGGGTATTTTCGCAATAATTTTTTATTTTGCATGCTTTACACAATTAAAGCGAGCGATGCCCGCAACCCATGTGCCTGCCTCAATTTTTTGTTTTTTGTTACAGAAATTCACAGGGTAAGGCACCAATAGGAATACACCATGATTATTGGACTTGATGTTGGCGGTACCCATACCGATGCAGTCCTTTTGAGCAGTAAGGGAGTTGAGAAGCAGGTTAAAGTTCCAACGGATGTTTCCGATCTTTTTAATACGGTTCTATCAGGGCTTACAGGGCTTTTAAAAGATATTTCTCCCCATGAGATTAAAAGGATAGTTTTAAGTACAACACTTACAACCAATGCTGTTGTACAGAAAAAAGTTGATCCCGTAGGTATTATAGTTTCATCGGGACCGGGGATTGACCCTGAATTTTTCAGAACGGATGATAATTATTATCCAGTATCCGGCTCAATTGACCACAGGGGCAGAGAAAGGGAGCCTGTCAATGAGATGGAAATAATATCTGCAGGGAAAAAACTTGCAGATGCAGGTGTTGATTATATCGGTGCCATCGGAAAATTTTCAACGAGAAATCCATCCCATGAAATCCAGATCAAAGAGATTTTAAAGGATAAATTTAAAAAAATATTCATGGGTCATCAGGTTTCAGGCAATCTGAATTTTCCAAGAAGAATTGCAACCACACATTTAAATGCCGCTGTTTACAGTATGCACAAAAGTTTTTTCAATGCAGTTGAAAAATCCTTAAAGGAAAAAGGGCTCAATGTTCCAATTCAGATTCTAAAGGCTGACGGCGGGACAATGAACCTTGAATCCTCCATGGAGTTTCCCGGCCAGACAATTTTATCCGGTCCTGCTGCAAGTGTAATGGGCTCCATTGCATATGCTCCGGAAAAAAAGGACACCGTTGTGTTTGATATCGGGGGCACCACAACGGATATTTCAATTTTCATCAATAAGGTCCCATTGCTTGAACCCGTTGGAATACAGAGGGGAAAATATAAAAGTCTCATAAGATCACTTAAAACTTATTCCAAAGGGCTTGGAGGCGACAGCAGAGTTAAAGTCGTTGACGACAATCTAATGATAGGGCCGGAAAGAATGGGTCCTGCAATGGCCTTTGGCGGGAAAGTTCCCACGCCCACAGATGCCATGGTTGTCCTTGGGATTATGGATCAGGGTGACAAGAAAATGGCCATGCAGGGAATAGATGCCATTGCAGAAGAGCTGGGAGTTTCTACCATGAAAGCTGCAAAAAATATCTTTCATCAGGCATGTTCCATGATTTTAACCGAAGCATTTGAAATGGTTGATCATATTAATCACAAACCGGTTTATACAGTGCATGAATTTTTGCAGGGTTATAAAATTAAACCCGAAAAAATACTTCTGCTCGGAGGACCTGCCAGGTATTGTGCAGGGGAAATCGAGGACCTTTCAGGTATTGAAACCCAGGTTGTACCATGCTCAAGCGTGGCAAACGCCATTGGAGCTGCTGCTGCAAGGACAACATGCGAAGTGTCTTTACTCGTTGATACGGAACAGGGGTTTGCCGTTTCGCCGGAAGAGAATTTCAAGGCATCAGTTCCAAAGGATTATTCCGAAGAAGATGTACGCAAAACTGCGCTTTCACTGTTGAAGACCAAAGCCATTGAGTCGGGCTCTGATCCAGATAATATTGAAGTGGAAACCATTGAGTTCCAGAAATTTAATATTGTAAGAAATTTTGTTCCAAAGGGTAAAATTTTCAAGACAAAAATCCAGGTGATGCCGGGACTGATCAGAAGATTTCACAACATCTGCGGACAATCCAGCGGGAAAGATAATATAAAGGGGGAGAAGAAAAAATAATGTTAAAAGCAAAAAACAGAACAGGTCTTGTATTTTTCCCCGCATTTGACTGGGCAATAGATCCAACTCACCCTGAAAGGGAAGAAAGACTTTTATACACCCAGGACCAGGTCACAGAGGAAGGGGTTTTTGATATTGACGGCATAGAAGAATACAAGCCTGACCTTATAACGATTGATGATATCAGACGGGTTCATTTCTGTGTTCCCGATGAAGAAAGTGTTACAACCCAATCGCACCTCATTGGTGCAGGAGGCGCCACTGCCATTGCAAGGGCCGTGATGAAAAAGGAGATAAAAAATGGTTTTGCCCTGGTACGTCCTCCGGGACATCATGCCATGCGCGTGGTGCACGGCGGAAGAGGATTCTGCCACATTAACATGGAAGCTGTGATGGTGGAGTATTTAAGGGATAATTTCGATGTAAAAAAAGTTGCCATCGTGGATACGGACTGCCACCACGGAGACGGCACCAATGATATTTACTGGCATGATCCGGATACTCTGTTTATATCCATGCATCAGGACGGAAGGACACTTTATCCCGGTTCAGGGTTTCCCGAAGAGCTTGGAGGCCCCAATGCAAAGGGTTCAAATATAAATATTCCTTTACCGCCCGGGACTTCAACTGAAGGATATCTATATGTTGTAAGAAATACAGTGCTTCCGATACTTGAAGAATTCAAGCCCGATCTGATCATCAACTCAGCAGGCCAGGATAATCACTATACTGATCCTTTGACAAACATGAAATTTTCAGCCCAGGGTTATTCAGAGCTTACAACGCTTTTAAAACCTGATATTGCCGTGCTTGAAGGCGGATATTCCATTGAGGGTGCGCTTCCCTATGTTAATCTTGGAATTATACTTGCCATGGCCGGAATAGATTACTCAAGGGTTGTTGAACCTGACTATGATCCTGAAAAACTCAAACAGTCCGATTTTGTAACGGAAAAGATTAAAAAAGTTTCTGACCTTGTCAACAGGTACTTTGCACAGAGGCAGGAATTAAGGGAAAAGGCCGGGAAACACGGCCAGCTCCAGGAAAGGCACAGAGAAATTTTTTACGATACAGATAATATATTTGAAAGGCAGAAGGAACGGGTGAGGATCTGCAGAGAGTGTTCCGGAACCGTTGTTATCGATTCATCCGCCTCTCCGGGGCTGCATGTTCTTGCCGTGCACATCCCCCGCAATGCATGCAAAGACTGCATTGAAATCGGGTATCAGGCTTTTGAAACGGCCGCCGGCAAAGAAAAATTCAAAAAGGTTTTTCTACAGGACCGGTCAAAGGGGATTTATAAGGTAAAATCAAGATAAGCTGTGTTACAGGGGGTTGTAAAATTTGCATATTGTTTTTACAGGCTTGTTGACTTTGTCAAAAGTAAGCTCTTTCATCTAACAGCCATGAGGCCGATCTGGACTGCGCTACGGTGCCTCTAAACGAACATAAAAAGACACAAAACAGATTGACAAAAAATATCAATTGAATTTCAGAATATTAGAGAAAAGAGCAGCAATTATCCGGGCTGTGCGCAATTTTTTTTTAATGAATGGCTTTCTTGAAGTTGAGACGCCTTTAAGGATTCCAGCTCCTGTTCCGGAAGCAAATATTGATCTGTTTGAGTCCGAAAAATGGTATCTCCAGTCATCCCCTGAAATATGCATGAAAAGGCTTGCCGCACACGGATTTGAAAAAATATTTCAGATCTGCAAATGTTTCAGGAAAGATGAACGCAGTCACAGGCACTTGACGGAACTTACCATGCTTGAGTGGTATTCCAAAGGAGATACTTATCTGAATCTGATGGATCAGTGCCAGGAACTGATACGTTATGTTGCAGGGGAGTTTTATGCCGGGGAAAATGGAGAAAAGGAACAGAATTCCAATATCTGTTACAATGGAAAAATTATTGATCTTTCAGTGCCATGGCATAAAATTACAGTGGAGCAGGCCTTTTCACAATATGCATCTGTTTCCATGGAGCAGGCTCTTTGTAATGATGAATTTGACTATGTCATGGGTTTTGAGATTGAGCCAAATCTCGGTATGCAGACCCCGTCATTTATCTTTGATTATCCGAATTCCCTTGCAGCCCTTGCCAGGCTAAAATCTGACAATAAAAAATTTGCCGAGCGGTTTGAATTGTACATTGCAGGAATTGAACTTGCCAATGGATTTTCCGAATTGACTGACCCTGCTGAGCAGAGAAAAAGATTTGAAAAAGAGCTTGAGATAAGGAAAAAAGCAGGGAAACATATCACGCCCATGCCTGAAAAATTCTTAAATGATCTGAAATCTCTGCCCCAAACAGCTGGAATAGCCCTTGGTATTGACCGGCTTGTCATGCTTTTTACCGATTCTGTTTCCATTGATGACGTTGTTGCGTTTATTCCTGAAGAACTTTAAAGTGTAATAATAAAAAGTCCTCAAAACCTGAAAAATTTTATAGTATTGAAGTTTTTTTCTTGACATCTCATGTTTTTTGTATTTTAAATCTTAAGTTATTATTTTGTAACAGCCGTAATCCACGGTAGCCGTAATCCACGGCGGTTCAATCCAATTTGACAATTTGTAGTAGGAAGCACTATTATAGCTTATTTTTTTCTTTATTTTCAGGAAAGGGGGATCTTTGAATGAAACATATAGTATTGGTTATTATTTTACTATTGTCCGTATTTGTCTGCAATACATGGGCAGGAGGCAGGGACGTTTTTATCCGTGAATGTGGATCATGCCACAGGATAAATGGGAAAGCAGATCCTGTCAACCCGGGGGATAAAGCGGCAATTGTCTGGAAAAAATATTTTAAAAGAAAAAGGCATCCTGTGGATCTGTCAAAAATAAGCGATGAAGACATGGCAACTATTCTTAAATATCTGCGTGACCATGCAGCAGACAGTGAACAACCCGAATCCGCGGTGATTCCAAAATAAAGGAGCAAAAAAACAATGAAAAAAAATTTAATAGTTATAATACTGGTATTGATCACATTACTTTTTTCTTCCTTTACCTTTGCAGCTGAAAAAATGGTGACCATTCCTGCGTCTGTGTACAATGAAATTTTAAACCGCCTGAATGATTTGCAGCAGAAGGTGGATAAACTTGAGAAAGGCGGAGAAAAAACCCGGAATAAGGTAAAACAGGTTAACAATAACATCGATGACATCTATGATACCCTTGATAAGGTGGAGACAAAAACCATAAAAGACCGGATTAACTGGGGCCTGGAGTTAAGGACAAGAGTTGATAACTTCAAGGTTACCGATGAGTTAGACCCCGTGACCGGCAAACGGGATGATCATAGTTCAGACAACCGCTGGACGTCGAGATTCAGGCTTAATATGGATTCAAAGATCATGAAAGGGTTGACCTTTCATGGAAGGCTTGGTGTTTATAAAAACTGGGCAAATACTCAGCCTGCGGTTATCTCAGCCTATGGAGATCCCAATGCCTTACATGTACCAGGTGATACATCCTTAAGGTTGGACAGGGCTTATATGGACTGGGTGATTCCAAAACTACCTGTACCGGTGGCTTTAACCATTGGCCGCCAGCCTTCAACGGAAGGACCCGGAGCTGAATTTAAGGAAAACGAACCCAGACAGTCCACATATCCCGCTCTTTTATTTGACGGTGAATCAGACGGAATCGTTGCCACTTTCGGGCTTGAGCGTTATTTAAAGCTTAAAAACAGTGGATTAAGATTCGCCTATGGAAAAGGCTACCAGTCCAATGATGATAAAACAACATATCTTGGCAGCAGGTATGGTTTGGATGACCTTAATGTATTTGGCGCTTTTTTTGAAACTGAACTGCCGTATCTTAAAGACAGTCTCATGGTTTTAAGTTATGTAAGGGGAAATGATTTTGTGGACAGTCCGGTGAGTCCACATGACAACCTTGGAGATATGGATCTCATGGGTGTCCATATCCAGACTCCACATCTGTTGAATTCTAATTTTGATCTGTTTTTTTCCTATGGCTTTAACAAAAGTCATCCAAACGGAGATTTTGTAAATGTTCCACTGGGACCGGGTGTTACGGTTCCCATGGGGCTTTTAAGCAGTGATGGCCAAAAATCCCATACAGGCTGGGCTGTTTTCACCGGTCTGCGTTACACCATGCCTGTTGCTTTGCTGAACCACCCGAAACTTGGGTTTGAGTTTAACCATGGCAGCAGATACTGGTTCAGTTTTACCCAGGGAAGCACAGAGCTTTACAATAAGTTGTCCACAAGGGGCAATGTTTACGATTTTTATTATATCCAGCCTTTTAATAAATACCTGTTTTTGCGGACCGGATACACAATGTTGAGATATAATTACAGCGGAAGCGGCTGGCATATTGGACAGCCCATGAGTGTTGATCAGGATCTTAGCGATTTTTATCTGCTTTTTAATTGTAAATTCTAAGGGGAGATTACGATGCTGCCTGAAAAATTGAGAAGCATAACCATAAAAACAAGGCTGATAATTTTACTTTCGCTTTGCATCGCCATGCTGCTTGCAGGAGGAGTGGTAGGTTTTTTCAGCCTGTCAAAACTTGCCATAAACGGTATTGATATCCAGCAGACAGCCGAGAGGAAACTGGTAAAAAAAATGCAGGATCAGTTTCATCATTCAGCCGTTCTGATAGATCTTCAGGCAAAAACAAATGAATTCATGGCAATGCCGGACAAAAATCACCTTGCTGTTGTTAAGGCCGCGACTGATAAGTTAGATAAACTTCTCAACGCTGGGCACAAGAAAAATATTAAAGGGTTTAAAAAGCAGATAGGGTATTTTTTTGTCAGGGGAAAAAGCCTTAAGCAGAATTATTTAAATATGAATAAAGCCTGGAGCATGATATCAAAGGAACTCAGTGATACCTGCAGGAATGATACGAATCTTTCTTCCGTTGCAATGTCTCTTTCCGTTCTGGACAGGATAAGATCACAGTTAAACAATATTGTAAATAATAATACTGATATTGCTGCCCTTAAAAAAGCGCAGGAAAATATTTCGGGCAGCATCGATGCCCTTGCTGATCAACTTGACAAAACAATTTCTTTTTTCCACGGGGAAAAAACACTTTCCTCCATAAAAAATCATTTTTATGACCTTGATGATGCAATCTCTTCCATGGCTGCCATTAAAATTAAAGCCATTAAAACACACAAAGTGATCAAAACCCTTGTAGGCAAACTTAAAGAGGACGATCTTCTTTCAAGTGATAAAATTGACTCAGACAAATTCTCCCTTGCGGAAAAGGGGTTAAGGCTTGCAAGAAAAATATCCTGGATCATGGCATCGGGGATAGGTATTGGGATTGTTCTTCTTATTATGGCAGGTATGCTTCTTATCTATTCCATAATGCTGCCTTTAAACGAATTTAAAAGATTTATTGGAAAGATGGCAACGGGAGACCTAAGGGAAAGAATTCCAATTACAGGCAGAGATGAACTTACGGTAATGGCAGCTGATTTTAATGATTTAAGTGAATCTTTGGAAAAAATGATAAAGGAAAGCATGGACGGTGTTGAGACGATGGTTGTTTCTTCAACTGAACTGCATGGTATTTCAACACAATTGTCCACCGGAGCAGATGATACTGCTGTCAAAACGAATAACGCCGCAAGAATCGTCAATGAAATGGACAATAACATGGGATCGGTTGCAGCCGCCATGGATCAGGCTTCTTCAAATGTAAATAGCGTAGCTTCCGGTACTGAGGAGATGAGTGCCACCATAGGTGAAATTGCTAAAAATGCAGAAACAGCAATCAATGTCACCGGACAGGCCGTTGTCCAGGGGAAAAATGCTTTAAACCGGATTAATGAGTTAGGCAGTGCTGCCAGTGAGATTGGAAAGGTTACTGAAACAATTAATGAAATTTCTGCGCAGACAAATCTGCTGGCCCTTAATGCTACTATTGAGGCTGCCCGTGCCGGTGAGGCTGGCAAAGGCTTTGCAGTTGTTGCCGCTGAAATAAAAAGTCTGGCACATCAGACTGCAGCAGCTACAGATGAAATTGCCGATAAAATAAATCGTATTCAGGGCTCAACCGGAAAAATGGTCGGTGAAATTGATGAAATTACACGCATTAACGATAAAGTAGATAAAATTGTTTCAACCATTGCCACGGCTGTGGAACAGCAGTCAGCCACCACACGTGAGATAGCCGAAAATATTGCACACACTTCCCAGGGGATTATTGAGATAAACGAAAATGTCACCCATACAAGTGAATTGTCCAGAGAAATAGTCCACGATATTTCCGATGTAAATGAATCAGCGGGAAAGGTGATTAATTCCAGCACAAATGTACGTAAAAGCTCCGAAGAGCTCAGTGAACTGTCGAAAAAATTAAAGGAAATCATGGGACAGTTCAAAATATAAGTTTACTATTATGTAGCGTATCCTGACTAAAATTTTCGATCCTTAGTTAGCGCTATAAACATAAGCCCCCTGCCGTCTGCATAATGCTGCCGGCATAATATAACGGTAAAAAAATCAGTTTTTGTTCTGCAAGCTTTTCAAATGGCCGGGTTGAAAAAATTGTGCCAAAAGGACATTCAGGATAACTTTTCAGTACCATATGCATACTTTTTAAGGAACCTGCTTTCCCACTTTTTATTTCAATGGGATATGGTCTTCCGTCAATGGTAACGAGAAAGTCAATTTCTGCGCTGCTTCCTTTTTTGTCTCTTGCCCAGTAAAAAGTTTCTCCATCAGTGGCGCAGACCAGTTCCTGCCCTGCAAATTGTTCCGCCAAAGCACCTCTGTATATATTTGAAAGATCTGATCTTGTCATTTCGAGATAATCGGATATGCCGCTCAAATGCTGCCATAATCCAATGTCGAGGAGCAGGGTTTTAAATTTTTTTAAGGAAATATTTAGATTAAAAGGGGGCGTAATACTGCTTAATGAGGGTATTTTTTTTATTATTTTTGCATTTAACAAGGTTTCAAAAGCTTTTTTAATTGTCGGAGAAGAAAATGATTCGGAAAGACGGGTATACTTAATCTGATTGCCGATATTTTTTGCTACATTTTTAAACACATCACTTAAACAGTGCTTATCTGCATATGGAGCATATTTTGAAAAGTCATCCTGAAATGTTGTGATAAGTTCTTTATGAACCTCAAATGCATCGGAAATACTACCGGTCCCGACAAATACATTTATGCTCTCAGGCATTCCTCCGATAAAAAAATATGTTCTAAGTTCACTTAGTATTGAATTATGTACCGGTTCAGGCAGTATTTCAGGTTTTGAATTAATAATATCCAATGCTGTTTGATTTTCAGTGGCCATGAGATATTCCGCAAATGTCATTGGATACATATTTAAAAATTGAACACGTCCAACCGGAAAGGAAATTTCTGAAAGAGCGAACTCCAGCAGTGACCCCGCAGCTATGATGTGGATTTCATTCATTTCCTCATAAAAATATCTCAAAGCGGTTATTGCTCCGGGGCAGCTTTGTATTTCATCAAAAAAGAGAAGCGTCTTTTCCGGCACTATTTTTATTTTTTTTATGATTTCTATTGATTGTTTTATGGTTACAGGATCAAGTGATTTTTCAAAAAAAGAGTGCAGGTCTCTTTCCCTTTCAAAATCGATTGTCACTATGTTTTTATAGTATCTGTTACCAAAATTATTAATTATCCATGTTTTACCAATCTGCCTTGCCCCTCTTACTATAAGTGGTTTTCTTCTTTTTGAGTTTTTCCAGTCCAGAAGTTTTTTTTCAATTAATCTTTTCATGTTTATCTCCTTCTCTAATAATAAAAACAGATGTTTATTATAAAATATGTATTTAAAAAGTCAATGCTGTTTTTAATGTTCCTATTTAAAAAGAAAGGGTAGTTTATGAAAAAAATAATATCTTCATACAAAGACACAGAGCAGGTACACAG
>WGCX01000055.1 GCA_015493575.1 Desulfobacteraceae bacterium
ACTTGGATTAATGTGCTATTTAATTTCTTGGTCATGGCTATCCTCCATCTTTTATTTTGGTTAATAAAAAAAATTATGATAGCTATGACCTTTTTCGAAAAATTGCAAGTGTTTCATGCTTTGTTGTGTCCGAAGGACATGGGGGTTATATAGAAAAAGCCTGTACAAAATAGTTGGAAAAAAATGAATAAAGGTTAACTGCATTCCGGGACTATTTTTTTGAAAAGTACAGATCCACAAGCTGCCCGGCAAGACCTGTATAATTATCAACTGTAAGAGCTTTCATTTTATTTTTCATGATGTCGGGAACTTTCTCAAGACCATCAACAAATTTACACAGATCATCTCCGGTGATCTCTTTCCCCCGTGTTAATTCCTTCATCCTCTCATAGGGATTTTTTTCACGAGACACACGCATTGCTGTCTGGAAAGGTTCTGCAAGAAGTTCCGGATTATTATCAAGATCTTTTTTTATGACAGCAGCATTTAAGGATAATTTCCCAAGACCTTTAAGGGAATTTTTAACTCCAATAAGATAATAACCAAATACCGAACCAAGACTTCTTAAAACAGTACTGTCCGTGAGGTCCCTCTGGAATCGTGATTGCAGAAGTTTTACCGCCATATGCTCCATCATTGATATAGCAAGGCCCATATTCCCTTCACTGTTTTCAAAATCTATGGGATTAACCTTATGGGGCATTGTGGAAGAGCCTGTTTCGCCTTCTTTCAGGTGCTGCTTAAAATAACCAAGGGAGATATAGCCCCACATATCCCTGTCAAAATCGATCATCACGGCAGCAGACCTTATCATGGAGTGAAGAATAAAAGATAAAGAGGAATTGGGATTTATCTGGGTTGTAAAAAAAACAGGCTCAAGTCCAAAGGTTTTTGAAAGAAAATTCTCACTTGCCTTTACCCAGTCAACTTCAGGAAAAACAAAAAAATGTGCGTTATAATTACCTGTTGCACCATTAATTTTTGCATGCACAGGTGCTTCTTTCAAAATTTTTAATTCATTTGAAAAACGCCAGGCAAAATTTATAAACTCTTTTCCCACGGTTGTAGGCGTTGCAGGCTGGCCATGGGTTCTTGACATCATTGGTACTGTTTTATATAAAACAGCCTTTGCCTCAATTTCATCAATAAAACCTGCCAATGTATCAACAACAATTTCTTTTCCTTTTTTAAGCATTATGGCATAGGAAATATTATTAATATCATCTGAGGTGCAGGCAAAATGCACCCATTCCTTTATTGAATCAAGCCCCATTGTAATAAGCCTGTCCTTTATAAAATACTCCACTGCCTTGACATCGTGGTTTGTCTTTCTTTCAATATTTTTAATCTCCTCGGCATGGGACTGATTAAAATCATTTTTTATGATGTCAATTTTTTCTATCGCTGCTTCATCTGTTTTATCAAGTTTAAGTTCCTTCAGGATAAATTTCAGCCACTCTATTTCCACCTCAACCCTGTGCTTTATCAATCCGTATTCAGAGAATATTTCACAAAGGGGTTCTGTTGTTCTTCCATATCTTCCGTCAAGTACGGAAAGGGATTTAACACTCATTTGATTATCACCTTATTATTCTTTTTATTAAACCGGTTTACAGCACAAATACTTTTAAATGTTTTTTATATGCATGAAAGATACTTTCAAATTGAAGATCTTTCACTTTAGTGTCCACAAAGGACTGCTTTGAATTTGCTCTTTATATACCTTGAAAATCAAAAGTTAAACAAAAATGAGGCTGGCAATTGAAGCCGGATCACATTCTGTTGTGCAAATACATCCATATAACTGCCATGAGGCAGATCTGGACTACGTTCCAGCGCCTCACAACGAATATAAAAAGAGCATTCGTGACTCTGTCAGAAATGAGCTCTTTCTTATAAAAAAAACTGCCTTGAAGCAAATTTGGTTTTACCCAACCTCCTTGAAACAAATAGAGAAATAGAACCAATAAATTTGCGATCTATCTTTTTTAAAAAACACACCTGGCAGTAACTTATGCTTTAGCAGAAAGTGAAAGCAGACTGCCCGGGACTTCATAAAAGCCTACGGGAATGTATCTATAATTAATTGAAGATTCACACTGTGTCAATTATTTTTAAATCATGGTCTATTGCCTGATATAACCACTATGAGTGGGAGCTGGATTTATCTGGTCACCTCGCAATAAACATGGAAATAGATACAATAAAATTTACTTTCTATTTCTTATAACTGCCATGAGGCAGATCTGAACTGCGTTACAGAGCCTCACAACGAAAATAAAAAGAGCATCAGTTACGCTGTTAAAAATGAGCTCTTTCTTATAAAACCGCCATGAGGCGAATCTGGATTGGCCCAGATTTGCCTCACAACTAAAAAAAAAGTTACACGTTGTTTAACAAAGACTTTCTTATGAAATTTACTGAAAATTTTCCTTGTTTATCTTACAAATACATTTTATAAGAATATAAATTCTGTATTTGGCTACTGAAATGGTTTAAAGAGTGTTTGAATAAAAACAGTCTTTTACGGCAATCTTTACCATGTAAAAATTTATATCTCCGATATGGCATGGGATCTTAAATGTTAAGTTCTTTTCAGGCACTAAATATATCATATGTGAAATTATATCGGGATAACCGGCAGTGAAGCCGATTATTCAAGTTCAATGCAAACAATGCATATATTTTTAACTTAGGAGGTTTTATGTCAATTCTCGTATTCGGCCACAAGAATCCAGATACAGACTCTGTCTGTGCAGCCATTGGCCTGGCTGATTTCAAGAAAAAACTTGGTGAAGATACAGTTCCTGCTGTACAGGGAGAGCTTACACCGGAATCAAATTTTGTACTTGAAAAATTTAATGTTACAGCACCTCAGATTGTAACCTCATATGCAGGAAAAGATGTTTATCTCGTTGATCATTCCGATCTTGCCCAGAGCCCGGATGATCTTGGTGAAGCCAATGTCCTTGGAATTGTTGATCATCATAAACTCGGTGATGTTACAACTTCACAGCCCCTTGAGTGCTGGATCTGGCCTGTTGGGTGTAGCTGCACCGTATTAAAGTCAATGTACAATTTCTTTAATGTTGATATTCCAAAGGATATTGCAGGCATCATGCTTTGTGCAATCTTAAGCGACACTGTGATATTTAAATCTGCTACATGCACGGCAAAAGACAAAGAGGCATGCAAAGATCTCGCAGAAATTGCCGGAGTAAGTGACATGCAGGAACTTGGCATGGATATGTTCAAGGTTAAATCAGCAGTTGACGGAACCCCGGCCCGCGAACTTGTTCTCCGGGATTATAAAGACTTTGACATGAACGGAAATAAAGTTGGAATAGGCCAGCTCGAAGTTGTTGATCTCTCCATCCTTGACAAGGTAAAAGCTGATCTTGAAAAAGATATTGCAGCACTTAAACAGGAGGGCGGGCATCACAGCATATTTCTCCTGCTCACTGATATCATGAAGGAAGGTTCTGAAGTACTTATTGCATCGGATGATGAATCTGTGCTTGAAAAAGCTTTCGGGGTTGCTCCCAAGAATGGGAAGGCATGGCTTGAAGGTGTTATGAGCCGTAAAAAACAGGTTGTTCCAAACCTTGAAAAAGCTTTTGCATAATCTGCAATGCACATGTTCTATCTGATTTACACAGCCTGACTGTGCATTAATTTCACGTATAAAGCATCAGATAAAAAGGCCCGGGGAAAATTTAAATTTTTCCCCGGGCCTTTTTTTAATCCTTTTTCTTTATCCGTTTTTTATCAGGCTGCTATTATATCTTTTTCTTCCCCAGCAACTGAACTGCGTTTATAGCAGATAAGGCCGCACCTGAGACATCTTTCAGCTTCTTTCACCGCCTGTTCATCTGTAAAGGGCAGAAATTCTTCCTGATCTTTACCTTCAGGAGCAATGGGCATGAGATTTCTCGGAGAAATTTCAACATCTTCAACATGATCAATTCCCTGAATAACCGAATGCCCTGTAATAAGATGTGAGGGATTCTCCAGTGGAATACCGTACATAAGCCGGTGTATGGAAGCTGCGGCACGTCTCCCGCCATTGATGGCAAGTATTGTGGCGCTGTAGCCGCTGAGAACATCATCACGGGACAAAAGTCCCTGCTCTCTGCTGTTTACAGGTTTTTTATAAATTTCTGTGCCTTCCCATTGAACAGGCTCGCTGGAATACTCATTCAGGATATCAACTTCATTATTTTCAGGTAAATCCTCATCAGCTGTCTCTTTTACCTCGCTGTCCGGCTTTTCAGTCCGCATAAATACAAATTCCGGAAATCTTCCCGAAGCCATTATAAGGCTGTCAGCATCCACAAGGTGTTTTATGCCTGAATCAAGCTCTGTATATTCAACCTGTGTAAGTTTGTCATCTTCTCCGTAAATCTTTGTAATCCCTGTATTGTATTTAATTGAGGCTTTATTATATTCTATTCTTTCAATGGTTTCCCGATCAAATGATGAATTCTCAGCAAGTTTTCTTGATATAACCGTTATTTTGTCAGCCCCAAGTTCCCTGCAGATCTTTACAGCCTGGGGGACCATTGATCCGCCGCCTGCAAGTACAACATTTTTTCCGCATGAAATACGTTCCCCTTTTTTAACATCAAGGCGAAGAAGGTCTATGAGAAGGTAGCCCCCCGGAAAAACGGTTTCCACTTCCTTTAAATCTCCCCTGGCAACCCGGTTGTCCCAGCCTCCGGTTGATGTAAACACAGCTTCAAATCCTGATTTAAGAAGTCCTGCAATTGTAAAATCCCTGCCAGCCTTGGCTCCTGTTCTTGCCTTAACTCCCATTTCAAGTATACCGTCTATATCCCAGTCAAGAACACGCTGTGGCAATCTTTTTTCAGGGATAGCAACCCTTAAAAGCCCTCCCAGTATGGGAGTTGCCTCAAATACACTTGGAGAATGACCAAGACGCGCAGCAAAAAATGCAGCAGAAAGGCCCTCAACACCTCCTCCTATTACGGCAACCTTCTTTCCCGTTGCAGGGGCTTTGTAGGGAAAATATCTCTTCCCGGTATTCATCTCAATGTCACAGACAAACCTCTTTAAGGGATTTATGGCAACGGCCTCATCAACGAGCTGCCGCCGGCATTCCTCTTCACAGAAAGCAGGACATATCCTGCCGATAACAGTTGGGAAGGGATTTCTTTCCTTTATTTTCTGTACAGCACCTTCGTTGTCACCTATCCTTATAAGTCTTATATATTCACGGATATCTATGCCTGAAGGACATGCTCTCTGGCAGGGAGTAATACACTCATCCTCGGTATATTCACGCATGATTCTTCTTGTAACCGATGTAAGCCTTATAATATTTTTGGGACATATTCTTTC
>WGCX01000056.1 GCA_015493575.1 Desulfobacteraceae bacterium
GTCTTAACCCACAATTGTTGAAACAGGGAGGTTTTTTCAGCAGGACCCGAACCTGCCCCAGGCAGTTTGCACTTAAATCGGAATATTAAATCACTATGTTTATTTACTATTATAAAATGAGGTGAAAAATGAAAAGCTGCAAAAAAATTACAGGTGTTGTTATTTTAACTATAATCTTTTTTTCAACTTCAATGATCTGGAAAAATGCAGAGGCTAAATGGTGGGACAAAGGGGTTGATGTTTTAAAGACAATAAAATCAAACAAAGCTGTATCAGGTGCAGCACAGCCTGGAATCGATGAAATTGCAAAAGCTTTTAAAGAGGCGCTCAGCATAGGCTCAAAAAATGTAGTCAGTAAACTCGGCCAGGTTGACGGATTTAATAAAGATCCAGCCATTCACATACCACTTCCGGAAAAATTAAATACCGTAAAAACCATGCTGTCAAAATTCGGGATGTCTCAAATTACAGATGATCTTGAGCTTAAGCTGAACCGTGCTGCCGAAGCTGCCACCCCAAAGGCAAAAAAACTGTTTCTTAAGTCAATCAAGGAGATGAGTTTTGAAGATGTTAAAAAAATTTACAACGGGCCAAAGGATTCTGCGACAAAATATTTCCAGAAAACAATGTCACCTGCCCTTGACAAAGAAATGAAACCTATAGTTGAAAAAAGCTTATCAGAGGTTGGTGCAGTTAAAACCTATGACAATATGATGGGAAAATATAAAGCTTTACCGTTTGTGCCGGATGTAAAAGCTGATTTAACTGACTATGTGGTTCAACGGGGAATGGACGGAATTTTCCATTATATTGCAAAAGAAGAAGAAGCAATCCGGGAAAACCCTGTCAGGCAGACAACCGCTCTGCTGAAGAAAGTGTTCAGCTTAAAATAGAGTGATCAGCTTAAAATAATGTTTTTAAAAATTGCCGGCCTGAACAAATATTTTTTTATTCCGGCCGGCAATTAAGGTCTATCCGGCAATTTTATTTATGGTACCTGTAAAATCCTTATCAAGCTCTTTTATGAATTTGTTCCAGTGGAGGCCGAATTTATAAAACGCCATGGAAGATAATTTTTTTGTAATGATGGCGTTGCGATAGGCATTTAGTTCCTTTGAATTTAATGTATCAATTATGGATTTTTTACCGAGTTTCTTAACTATTGTTTTTGGAATATAATGTTCCAGAATTTTCCAGACAAGTTTTTTATCATTTAGAATTTCGTCAAGCTTCTCTTCAAAAACTGCCTGCAAAGAATAAATATACTCACTTGTAGTTTCAGAAAGCTCAAACAGTGGAACAGATGTATCTGATTCATGGATCTTAATCAGCATACCGGTTTCATCGGCAGAATATTTTTCCACAAGCATTATAATATCTTTTATCAGCGCCCACCTTGTATCCGTGTGTTCAAGAAATTTTTCATCGTAATCATCCTGGAACAGAAAAGCACTTAAAACTTCTGCTGTGGAACTTGAAAATACTCCGCCCTTATTTGCCGTGAAATCCTTGATCTGTTTGATTTCAGTTGAAACTGCAATATGCCTTCTTGCAGCATCATCAAAAAATACGTTTGCACCTTCTTCAATAAACTTCAGTTCCTTGAAATTATTGAGGAAATCATCAACATTGGAGTGGTTAATGGTATCTTTAACTCCGCCGCAGGGAATAAAAGCCTGGATATCTGCATTTTTAAAGAACCTGCGGTTTTCAGGTTCGGTTAGAAATGTTCTGTGGAAAATAGCGCCGTCTTCCACATAGGTTCCGTCGGGAAGGGTTATATTTTTTGCTTTCCTTGGGACACGAAAACCATTAGGACCCAGTTTTTCCACGGAAAATTTCAGAGAATTTGCCCTTGGTGATGTATGGCGCATGAAACACAGCTTCATTAATTCCTTTTTATCAAGCCCGTCCGGATCATACAGGACAGAGCCTCCATCGATGACAAGACATATTTTTCCTTTATAGCACTGGATCTGGTTTGATCCAAGATCTCCTCCGGGCCCCCCTGTCATGATGAGATTTAAATCTTCTTCCTTTATCTTGTAATGGGCAATCATTGTTCTGAAAGAGTTCATCACACTTGTTGTGGTCATGCCGCTTATTTCTATTTTACCGCCAATGACATCGTATATTTCATCCATATCCTCTGTTATTATAACGGATTTTCCGTTTATCTGGAGGTCGGTGCCCTGCTTCCCTGCATCAAGCAGCCCGAAAACGTCCCCGTTTTCAAGCAGGCCGTAGGTATCATGGGGAATACCAAAACTCTTACCCGTTGTAATGGTTCTCCAGTATTTATACCCGAGATCCCTTGCACGGTATGATACGTCATCCATTAAAGGAGCCGTGCCTTCGTCGGGACCGAAAAAGATCATTTCAGGTTTTCCGTAGTAATCAACAATGGAATTATCCGGCAGCATGAGGTTCATTATGCCTTCGGTGTAATCAAAAAGGGCTTCCTTACTGTAAGCACCCCCTCCGTATGTGGCATGGGGCACGACAACGCCCTTTGAACCGCTTTCACATATATCCTTGTGTTTCAGCCTCTGGGCCCGTGCACCAAGGGCATAGTTTAAAGATACGGCATGATCAAGTTCAAAGGAATGATTGGAGGGGGTAACGCGGATCATCCTTAATCCGCCCCTTGCTATATCATTTGCCCTTAAATGGGTGCCGCATATATAATGGCCATTGACAAGAAAAATTCCAAAAACAGCCTTGTCAAACACAAGGGGATCGAGGATACGGTTGTCAAAACGGAATGCATAGGATCTTTTTTCAGGTTTGTAAAAATTGGTTTTCAATGTACATGATACGATCTTAAACATAAATTTAAAAATATCATAACCATGGACAAAATCCATGAATCTCACGGCAATAATCTTTTCAAATTCCCTGAATTTTGCCTGTATTTTTTCTTCGGACGGCCTGTTGCTTAACGCAGGATTGAATTTTCTGTCAAAAAGTTCAAAGAGAAATTTAATCAGGTCAGGATTTTCCTTTACAGCCTCAAGTATGAGTTTAAAAGTATAAGTGGATTTTGTTGATTCATAGATTCTGCCTGCAAATGCTGCTTTGTGGTCCTTGCTTGCAAGACTTTCCATGATTTCCCTGTCTGTTTTATTCTCCCTTTCCTGGAAAACAAACATATGGGTGAAATCGATTGCATTTCCTGCAAAAAGCATCTCATTAAAACTTAATTTCCCCTGTTCGTAGAGCTCTGTCACACTGCTCACCCCAAATGAGAGATATGCGCACATATCATTGACAACAGCTGTTTCCTGTTTTCTCGACAGTTCTCCGTCAACGTATAATGAACATATGGAAGAGGGAACAGAGGATTTGGAAATATATGGTTCCCAGTAGGCTCTTTTTAAAATAAGGTCATGATCTGCAAACAGTTTTCTTAAAACATGCAGCTGGGGCAGGGCAAAATCACTATTGAAAACCAGTCGTGTCTGGCCTGTTTCAGGGAGATTAAACACTTCAATAAGAGGGGTTGGCGCTTTTTCAACACTGGTTAAGAATTTTTCGTAACGCTGCCTCGTAAACTTAGGTGTAATTGCATAGTCCCCTGCAAGGCTGAATAGAAATCTTGATTTTTCAAAATCATCTTTTTTATAGTCATTTACGGTTTCAGATCTGAATATATAAGTGTAATAATTATTTTCAGGACAAAAATAATATTCCCGTCTGTGGCCTGTGAGAAGGGGCTGGAGAGTTTTTTCCATGGCATCACGGGTCTCCTCGGTTGCAATCCTCATCCGCTGTGTCTGTAAGCCCTGCTCGAGATCAAATCCGATATTACCGATTTTTCCATGGAGGACAACATTACCACCCTTGTATTTCATGCTTGTTGCAATGGATGCAAGAATGTTTTTTAAAGAATCTTTTGTTATATTTTCAAAGAAATAATTTGGAAGGCCTAATTTGTCTAACAGAATCCCTGCTGCCATGTTAATGCAATTGGCAGTTAAAAGGCCTTCTGTGGACAGATCTATCACAGCTTCATACAAAATTTTCGGATCAAGATTCACACTCTGGGCTTTATTAATGATATAGGTTCCCTGTGAAACAGAATTATCACATTTTAAATCATTTTCCATGGCCACCCTCCCCTTGTTTTATCCTTAATTGACAAAAATAGTTTATCGCCTGAAAGAAAACAAAAAGGCCCTATGATCCTGTAATCCGGTAAAAGCCCTGTTTTCCGCTGAGGCACAATTAAATCCATTAGAAAAAAATTATTTCCCGGAAAGCTCTCAAATTCCATTATTCTAAGTTTAAATCAATAGTAATTATTTAACATTACATGGTTGATTTAGCAACCATAAACCTGTTATTAAACCCAACGATGAATATAATTTCAAATAAATGGTTTAATAAAGTATCCGGGTTGATTCCCTCCCATAGAAAAGGTGCATTTATAACCCTTTTTTTCACTATTTTCATTATTGTGACCGGTATGGGCATGGTTGTACCGCTTCTTCCCCTGTATGCAGAAAAACTTGGGGCAAACGGCCTATATATCGGGATGATTTTCGGCTCATTTGCTTTCTCAAGAACCATTTTTCTGCCATATTTTGGAAAATTATCAGACCAGAAGGGACGTAAACCATTTATACTTGCAGGCCTTGGAGGATATGTTTTTGTAGCCATAGCATTTGTTTGGTTTGCCAATGTTAATTCCCTTATTTTAATCAGATTCCTCCAGGGAATTGCCTCTGCAATGATAATGCCGGTGGTTCAGGCCTATATTGGAGAGATAACTGAAAAGAACAGGGAAGGCTATTCCATGGGACTTTTCAGTATGTCCATGTTCTCAAGCTTAAGCATTGGGCCGCTCATGGGAGGGATAATAAAAGACGTATGGTCAATGCAGGGAACTTTCTTATGTATGGCTGTTCTCTCGGCAACAGGACTTCTTGTAAGCTTTATTTTTCTTCCTCCTGTTTCAGATGAACATATCAAAAGAAAAGACCGCACACCTGTTCCATGGAAGATCATTCTTAAAGGAAATAAAAGCCTTTTTGCAATTTTTTCATTCAGATTTGCCTATACTTCCTGTATCGGGGTGATCTGGTGTTTTCTTCCCATATTTGCAGATAAACAATTTGCCCTGTCAGGCGCGTCAACAGGGCTGCTTGTGATGCTTGGAGTTTTTGTCAGCGGACTTCTGCAGCTTCCCATGGGCTATGTTGCAGACAGATTCAATAAACGGATAATGGTTGGAACAGGAGGAGTGATCTGCTCTGCTGCAATGTTCATGCTTGCACACTCCCATTCATATTCCGATCTTCTTTTCTCGGTATGTTTTTTCGGACTGGGAGGAGGGATATCGATGCCTGCGGTTATGGCAATTGCAGTACTCATGGGAAACGAAAAAAAAGCAATGGCCTCTGTAATGTCAATTATCACAATGGCGCACAGTATGGGAATGATGGCTGGTTCCATAACGGCGGGTGTTGCCATGGATTATTTTAGTTTAAGGTTTGCCTTTCCCTGCGGCATGGTGATAATGGGTGCAGGAACTTTTCTGTTTTTAATTTTTGTCCGTGACCTGTGAGGCAGATGACCTGTAAGACAGGCGACCTGCAAGTCCCTGTCGTCCAAGTTATCGAATACCTTTAAGGATGCTGATCATTTTTTAAATATAATCCATCAGGTTGACAATGGAATAATTAATTGCAATTATTAAACGATAAAATACATTATTTCCTTAAAGGAGAATTGATACCATGCTTTTAAGACTTTTTCTGTGCTTTACAATTATTCCTGTGATCGAACTTTATTTTCTCATAAAATTAGGTTCAATCATAGGCGGATTTAATACTATCATTATTGTTCTTGGTACCGGTTTTTTCGGGGCATGGCTTGCCAGAATGGAGGGCATGCAGACCCTGATAAGAGTGAGGGAAAACATGCAGCAGGGAATCATGCCCACCGAGGATTTAATAGATGCCCTGATTATTTTTGCTGCGGGAGTTCTTTTGATAACGCCCGGACTTTTAACTGATTGCTCAGGCATCCTACTTCTCTGGCCGGTAACAAGAAATAAATTTAAAAAATTTTTAAAACAAAAATTCAAGAAAATGATGTCCGATGGAACCATAGACATAACGCATTTACAATAGATTTTAGATTTCACACGGGAGTTCTTATAAGAAAAAGCTCATTTTTGACAGAGTAACTGATGCTCTTTTTATGTTCGTCAGAATCTTTGATTCTTTGAGGCGCTGGAACGTAGTCCAGCCCGGCCTCATGGCCGTTATAAAAAAGGGACTAATTAAGGAGAATTTGAATGTTCTTTGAGCTTATTGAAAAAAGAAGAAGCATAAGAAAATTTAAAACCCGCAGTATTGAAAAAGAAAAAATAGAAAAGCTTGTTGAAGCAGCGTTGAGGGCTCCCTCTTCAAGGGGTATTAACCCATGGATCTTTGTAATTGTTGATGACAAAAAAATACTGGCAAAATTATCAAAGGCAAAACCCCATGGGTCCTCTTTTTTAAAAGATGCCCCACTTGGTTTTGTTGTATGCGGGGATTCAGAGAAAACCGATACATGGGTGGAAGACACATCCATTGCTTCTATTTTTCTCCAGCTTGCAGCAGAAGATCTTGGCCTTTCAAGCTGCTGGATACAGATACGGGGAAGAAGTCACAATGATTTAAAAAGTTCTGAAGCCTATATTCAGGAGATACTTAAAATTCCCGCAAAAATGAAAGTAGAATCCATTATTGCCATTGGATATCGGGATGAGTTTAAACCTCCCCATAATATTGAATCCCTGCATAAGGAAAAAATTTTCCATAATGGATTTGAGATTTAAAATACCATGGATATTAATGAAAAAATAATAGAACTTGTAAGCAGCAGCAAGACAGAACTGCCTGCTCTGCCTGCTGTTGTCAACAATATACTGAATGCAGCTTCAAAGGATTCCACCACAACGGAAGACCTTGCAGGAATAATATCACTTGACCCCGGTATCACAAATAAAATGCTGCGGCTTGCCAACTCCATCTACTATGGACAGCGGACAAAGGTTGCCACCGTTAAAAGAGCCATCGTTGTTATAGGCTTTGATGAAATCATAGGAATCGTCATGGGTATGAGTGTACTATCATCCTTTGCCAGAAAGGCTTCAGGCATGACCCTGGACATGAAAGCCCTGTGGATACACTGCATTGGATGTGCAACAATTGCAAAGGAAATTGCAACCCGGACAAATCCCGGTATTGCAAATAAAATTTTTGTCCCGGGGCTGCTCCATGATATGGGTAAAATTATTTTTTCAGTTTATTTTAAAAAAGAATACAGAAAAATTCGGGCTCTTGCAATGGAAAAACATAAACCCCTTTACCGTGTTGAGCCTGAAATTTTTAAAATGGATCACGCCGTACTTGCAGGTCTTCTCATGAAAAGGTGGAATTTTCCGGATGATATTCTCCTTCCCTGCAGATTTCATCATAATCCCGAGGCCTGTCCGGCAGGATTCCGCCATCATTCCCTTATCATAAACCTTGCCGATTATCTCTGTCAGAAGGCAAATATAGGTCACAGCGGTAATCCTGTTCCCGTTGCAGTGAAAAATTCACCCCGGAAAACAGGAATAAGTGCAAATGCCTTAATCATGATTATTGATCAGCTCAGACAAAAGGAAAAAGAGATTAAAGATTTTTTTGAAATAACAACAGAACAATAGATAAGGTTATCTAAAAGAAAAAATCAAATATTTTTCAGCAGCCGGTTTCCCGGTAATTTTTCCGCTGCCCTTCTAAAGCCTTCAATGGCTTCATTTAAGGCTTCAAATTCCATTGTACCTGAAATCTGGATATTTTCATCTCCTCTGCCATTGTCTTCAAAGGCATTGATCACTGACATTATCGTTAAATTTTCTATATTTTTTGCAGGCTGAAACCCTCTGCCTTTTTTATAATTGACCTCGGAGAGGATTTCACAGTCAACAAGCATTGAAAGAAGCATTCGTACCATCCCCGTGCCAAGCCCGAGTTCTGATGCGATTTCCGTATCGGAAGCAGGCCGCACACCCTCTGCAAACCTTTTTACGCAGAGGAGAACAATTCTTAAGCATAAAAGTTTTTTCATTTTTATGCACACTGAATCGGGATCAGACAATGTTTTATTCCGGATTAAATCATCGGCATTTTCCCATACAAACGCTATTTCAGCACCAAGCAGCAGTAAAGTCCAGCTCACCTGAAGCCAGATAAGAAAAAGAGGAAGGGCTGCAAAACTGCCATAAATTGCATTGTAATGTGACACACCAACCTGGAAATTAATATAAAGCATCTGGGCTGTCTGATATATTGTACCCGCTATAATTCCCCCTGCAAAGGCTGATTTAATATTGATTTTTTTATTGGGTATGAAAACATATAAAAATGTAAACAGCAGCCAGATCGTGCCGTATGGGAGAAGTTTCAGTAAGAAAGTTGTTATGGACTGCAGAAAATAAACAGCGCCTGACGCTGCTATCATCCTGTTGAGGCGTGTTGTTATGAACACAGTGGTGCTTCCCGAAAAAATGACAAGCAGAGGTGCTGTAAGCAGAAGAGCAATATAATCTGTAAATTTTCGGATCATGGGCCGGCTTTCTTTAACCCACCATATTGAATTAAAAGCTTCTTCAATACGGCCAAACATTTTGACAACGGCCCATAAAAGAAAAATAAGTCCGATAACGGCCATGATACCGCCTTTTGTCTCGGATAACAATTTCCCGGAAAATTCTATTAATCTGCGTGCGACCTCTTCCTGTCCGCCGAGCTTGGCAAGAAGTTCCTTTTGGAGGATTTTTTCAAACCCAAATCCCTTGGCAACTCCAAAGGCCATTGCCATGACAGGAACGATGGAAAGCAATGAATAAAAGGTTAAGGCAGATGCCTGGAGGGTACATTTATCATTGTTAAAATTTTTTGCTGCGGCAATAATGACAAGTATTGTCCCCTTTATTCTTCCAACGATAAACCTGAAAAATATATTTAAGTTAAAACCCCTGGAACTTACACCCCGGTTTAGGGAAGTCATATTCAAAAATTTTGATTTCTCTGTTTTTTCCGGCCGGTTTTCCAGGCTGTTATCCGGTTTATTCATTTTATTTCCCTGTGCACGTATCGTTTTTCAGGTAATTTATTTTTTAATTCCAATCCGGTCTTTGAGTTTTTCAAGTCCTTTTTCCGTTGAAACCAAAGGAAAATATCCAAGGTCTTTTTTTGCCCCTGAAATATCAAACCAGTGGGAAGTGGCAAGTTCCTCAGCAACAAATCTTGTCATTGGCGGCTCTTTATCTATTCTGAAAAGTCTATAAAACAGTTCAAAAAGAAATCCTGCAAGCCATGCAGTACGGGACGAAACAGAACCGGATACCGGATCAAGACCTGCGACCTCAAGGATATCATCAACCATTGACCATAATTTAACCGGCCTGTCCTGGCTGATAAAATAAACATTTCCCGAAAGATCCGGATTCCGTTTTAATGCATCACATGCAAGTATATGGGCATCGGCAGCATTGTCAATATAAATCGTATCCACAAGATTTTCTCCGCTGCCGACTCTCTTTAAACTTTTCGCCTTTTTAATAATTCCCGGAATCAGGTGATTATCACCTGGCCCCCATATGAGGTGGGGCCTTAAAATTATCACCCTTAAATTCTCACATGCCGCAGATCTCACCATTTTCTCGGCAATTGCCTTTGTCTCAGGATAAAAAGCGTTAAAATGATCTGCATACGGTATGGATTCATCAACTCCGGCCATATCCTTTCCGTTAAACACAACGCTTGGAGAACTTGTATAAACAAGTATTTTGACCTTATTCTTAATGCATGCCGAAATTACATTTTTCGTTCCTGTGACATTGGTTGCGAAAAAATCAGATTTTTTTCCCCATATATCAGCCTTTGCAGCTGTGTGAAACACTGTTTGAACGCCTTGAAAACTTTTTTCAAGTATATTACTGTCCCTTATATCGGCCTGTATCTGTTCCGCTCCGATCCTTTGAAGATCCGTATAAAATTTTCTGGAAAGACTGATGACTTTATCTCCCCTCTGGAGAAGTTTTTTCACAACAGCCCTGCCGAGAAATCCCCCTCCGCCGGTGACAAGCACATTTTTATGTGTCTTTTGCATGTTTTTCATTTTGTAACCGTAGGAGCAATCCTTTGTGATTGCCCTGATTGCCTTTTTTTGCAGTAAACCACAAGGCTTTTACCCATTACAGGGTTGAGTAGTCTGTCAATAAATTTTGTTATAAAAGGTTTTTTCATTATATCCCATACCAAAAAATAATGGTAGAGCTTAACGGGAAAAAAATCAGTCCGGTCAAGCCCTGTAAGGCACTTCAACCACCAGAAAGGAGAATGGATACTATGGGCATAATGAATTTTAAACACATCAAACTCTTTTGCTTCAAGTTTTTTTAACAATTCTTTTTTTCTGTATATTCTTATGTGGCCATTTTTTGTATGGGAATATTCATATGACAGAAACCAGCATATTTTTTCAGGCCAGAATCTCGGTACACTTAAAGCAAAAAATCCCCCGGGATGAAGGACCCTTTTAATTTCGACAAGGGCTTTCTCATCCATTGTAATATGTTCTAAGACCTCGGAGCAGATAACAATATCAAAACTGTTATCCTTAAAGGGAAGATTTGTTATATCAGAAACTGAAAGAGCTGCAGTGGAATCCTGTAAAGGAAAAAATTCTTCATTTAATTTAAGCTTTTCACCTGCTTTTAAAAGATCTTCATGGCTGACATCCGCCCCTACACAGAAATTCCCGTTAAACCGGCAGGCCTCTGCAGTATGCCTTCCTTCACCGCAACCAATATCAAGAATTTTCTGCCCATGTTTTATATCAAGGTATTTGAAATCAATGGTAAGCATTGATCACTTCCCTGTAGGTCTCAACGGTTTTTACGGCCGTCATCTCCCAGGTAAAATTTTTCATAACCCGCTCATAACCTGCGTTGGCAAGCCTTTCACGCTCTTTTGGATCATCAATTAATTCACATATTGCCTGCTCAAGGGCATTGGAGTCGCCCGGGGGAACAAGTTTTGCCGCATTGCCGGCAACTTCAGGCAATGCCCCGCCCCTTGTGCATATTACAGGAAGCCTGCACGCCATGGCTTCGCCCACCGGAAGGCCAAATCCCTCATATATGGAAGGGACAACGGCGATACCCGCCCTTGCATATTCCATTAAAAACTGGTGACTATCAATTCTCCCTGTGAATTCAACATGGTTTTTCAAATCAAGATGTTTGACAAGTTTTTCAATGCCGCCGTTTTTCCTTGGCGAACCTATAACAATGAGTTTGATTTTACGTTTTTCAGAAATGTTTTTCACGGCGTGGAGAAGATAAAAAAGACCTTTTAAGGGGGTATCAGCACTATTTGTTACGATAAGCCGTTCAGGGTCTTTTTTGATGCTGTCAACGGGATGAAAAAGCTCTGTATCAATTCCAATGGGTATCGTTTTAAATTTTCTTTCAGGAATGGCAAATTCTTTTGCAATATCATTTTTTGAACATTCGGACACCGTGATAATCCGGGAAAGTTTTTTTGCAACAAATTTCTGCATGCCGATAAAGGAATACCACCTAAGATGTTTGAACTTTTTATAGAACGACCGCGTACTTTTAACTGCAATCCGCCTGTCAACGGTTATGGGATGATGAATGGTTGCTGTAACGGGAACTCTTTTTGCAAGAGAAAGCAGGCTGTATGATAAGCTCTGGTTGTCGTGGATAATGTCGTAATTTTTCATTTTCCCGGCAAGATAACGCTTTGCTCTCATGCCGAATGTAAACGGTTCAGGATATCCCATTGTGGAAACCCCAAGCCATTCAATGAGATTAACAGGATCTTTCAGTTCATCAAGGGCCGGGGTTCTGAAAAGGTTGTCAGGATTGTAGAGGTCAAGGGTTTTAAGCATGGTAAGCTTAGCGTTATTGTTGAGCATGGGATCGGGAGGGCCTGCAATGACTTCAACATCATGACCCAGATCGAAAAGGGCATGGCTTAAATTTTTTACATAAACCCCCTGCCCCCCGCAGTGGGGATTGCTTCGATAACTTATAATACCTATTTTCAGTCCGGATTGCATAATGATCAGGGATGCAGCATAATAGTATTTTAGAAAACCAAATAAGGCCCACTGATGAAATAAGCTGGACATAAACTGCGTAGAGTTCTTACCACATGCACAAGGCGCATTAAAGGTTTAATAGCTGGCCTGTCTAACCCTTGATGTAACGCAGTGAATGGACCAAAAGGGAAGCTATTTTGTTCAAGTTATAAAATTTGCGGTCCTAACTACAGATATGGTGATAATTGTAAACAAAAATATGGTGCGCCCGGCTGGAATCGAACCAGCGATCTTCAGCTTCGGAGGCTGACGCCTTATCCCCTGGGCTACGGGCGCATAAAAAAATTTTCCTGTATCCTTTTGCGTGCCTCTCCTGCAACATACAGAGAACCTGCAACACAGACAGCATCCCTGTCCGATGAGTTTTTCACCGCAAAGTCAACAGCTTCTGCAACATCATCAATAATGATTATTTCGGCTTTTGTGATTTTCATGGCATATTCTTTTAACACCACGGGTTCAAGGCTTCTGTCAATGGCAGCCTTTGTAAATACTATCCTGTCGGCACTTGCCGTTAAAAATTTGAGCATGGATTCACAGGGCTTATCATCAAGAATACCTATAACCATTGTAAGGTGACGGCATTTCACTTTTTCCTTTAAATATCTGCCAAGATTTTCCGCTGCATCAAGATTGTGGGCTCCATCGAGAATAACAACAGGCTTTTCCATTATATACTCAAGACGTCCCGGCCAGGTTGTCTCAATAAGCCCTTTTCTGACAATTTTCTCCATCTGCGCAGAATCTGTACATCTGCCTGTGATGGGGAAAAAATCAGGCTCGTTACCGGTTAATGCAATCTCAACTGCTGCCAGTGCAAGGGCTGCATTTCCTGTCTGGTGATCACCTTTTAAACCGGTTTTAAGACCCTTCCATCTATTTTTTATTCCATTATAGTCAAATGAAATGCCACTGCTGCACGTTAAATCAGTGCCGGCTGTTATGGAAGCCACATCGGTTGTGAAATCCCTGCCATAAAGATAAAACGGTGAATTCTTTCTCTCTGCTGTTTTTTTAAGAATAGACAAGGCGGCATTCTGGGTTACACCACTTACAACGGGGATTTTCTCTTTTATTATACCACCTTTTTCCATGGCAATTTTTTCAATTGTGTTGCCAAGATACATGGTGTGTTCAATTGAAAGATTTGATATTACAGAGACTTCGGGCTTCAGAACATTTGTAGCATCAAGCCTGCCTCCCATGCCCGTTTCAATAACAGCCCACTCAACATCTTCTCTGCCAAAAAGATAAAAACCCATTGCAGTTGCAAGCTCAAAAAAAGTTGCCTTTCTTTCACCTGTATCTGCTTGTTTTACGGCAAGGTACGCTTCAACAACATCATCATCTGACACCTCGCAATTGTTTATAACAAATCTTTCATTAAATTTAACAAGGTGGGGAGAGGTGTAAAGTCCGGTTTTAAATCCTGCGGCACAGAGAATTGATGCAATATAAGATGCAATGGAGCCTTTGCCGTTTGTACCTGCAATATGAATACTTTTAAATTTTTTTTCAGGAGAGCCAAGGGCATCAAGTATTCCCTCTGTGGTTTCCATTCCAAGCTTGATTCCAAAACGGCCAAGCCCGTACATCTCATCAAGACATTTTTGATATGAAATATCCACCATCATAGGTTTCCAAAGGTTTCCAAAATTTTCAAAATAATTTACTTTTTAACTTATTGGTATCCCAAATAAAAAAAATATTCTGCAGGGTACTGCGGCAAAAGCCCGGCAGATACAGTAAAAATATATGCCGGGCCCATGAATTTACAAATTTTTATCTTTTTTATCTTCTTCTGAAAGAAGCAATTCTCTGTCTTCTCATTGCCTCTCTCTTTTTTCGCCGTCTGAACTGACTTGGTTTCTCAAAGTATTTCTTAAGTTTCAACCGTTTAAAAAGCCCGTCATTCTGAATTTTTTTCTTCAGAATTTTCATTGCTCTTTCAACATCATTGTCAATAACTTTGACCGTAATTTCCTTCAAATACATCGCCCCTTTCTTGCCCATCTTAAAAAAGATGGTTTATTTTTCCAACTGAACTGCATGGCCGGTTCAAAATATCTACTTTGCCTTAAAAAATCCTGATAAATTCAGGACCAAAGGCACAAACACCGCAGACACTTACATTCACTTACATTTATGATCTGTCTCCTGAAAAACAAATAAAAATTATTAAAAATAATCAAAGTAAATTTTATAGCATGGCAGCACAATCTTATCAAGGAAAAAATAAAATTGACTTAACGCATGCTGCCCTATATTTTATGTCTTCCCTATAATTTTGAGATCAGCTCATCAGTTACTGTTTTAAGATCGTTCTTACCCTCAAGTGTTATGTATTTTATTGATGCATCATTTTTCGCAAGATCACGGAAATAATATGCTGCAGCAAGGGTACCTGTTTCCGTATCATAATAAATGGAATGACGTTTATCTATGGCTGTTTCATCCTGATCATCCGCCCTTGCACTTAACGCACCACCGCAAACCCTGCATTTGTCACCATCCGGTTTGATTGCATCAATAAAAATATTATTCGGATGGTTGTTATCATTCTCACAAAGGCGGCGGCCCATGATTCTGTTTTTTGCAATTTCGCGATCCAGAAGCATCTCAATGACACAGTCAAGTTTCATACCCTTTTCTTTAAGTGAAGCATGTAATTTTTCAGCCTGCACCTTGTTTCTTGGGAATCCGTCAAGGAGCCAGCCGTTTTTGCAGTCGTCCTGCTGCAGCCTGCCGAGAACCATTGGGATGGTAATTTCATCGGGCACAAGGTCACCTCTGTCGATATATGCCTTGGCTTTTTTACCGAGATCTGTCCCCCCTTTTATATTTTCACGGAATATTGCACCTGATTCTATATGAGCAATATTGTACTTATCTTTTAAAATTGATCCCTGGGTACCCTTGCCGCTTCCGTTTGGTCCAAAAAAAATAATGTTCATTTTACAAACTCCTTTTGATTAAAAAAATTACATTGTTCTGCCTATAAATAAAGAGGTAAACTCCTCTTTTAATATTTAAAAATTATCATTATTACCCACACTAAGTATAAAAGGAGTTGATGATTGTCAAGCTTTGCTGTATTGAAAACCTGATATTATGAGAACAGCGATATATAAAATTGGAGTTACAGGCTCGGCAGGTTCGGGGAAAAGCCTTGTATGCAGGCGGTTTTCAGAACTTGGTATTTATGTGATATCTTCCGATAAAATTGCAAGACAGGTGGTGGAAAAAGGGATGCCGGCATATACAAAGCTTGTAGATCTTTTTGGCAGCCAGGCTGTACTGAAAGACGGCAGCCTTAACAGGCCTGTTTTGAGAAAAATTATTTCATCAAACCCCGAGATGAAAACAAAACTGGAAAATATTGTCCAGCCTGAAATATTAAAGGACCTATTCTCAACAATACGACTTAGAGAGAACAAAGGTGACAAAATAGTTGTGGCGGAAGTACCCCTTCTTTTTGAGCTTGACCTTAAAAACAGGTTTGACCTTGCAATTACCGTTGCTGCCGATGAAAATAAGTTGAAACAAAGGATTTCCCAACGGGATGGTGTCTCTGAAAATGAAGCTGAAAAATTTCTCACTCTCCAGATGTCCCAACGATTAAAAATACAAAATTCAGATAAAACAATCCGAAATAACGGCAGTATTGAAGCGTTATTAATGGAGGTTGACAAAATTTATTCTGAAATTAATGATTCTTTTATTGACATAACCAAAAATTTAGCTTAACTTTACAAAAAAATTTATTCTCATGTATCTGCGATATTGTTTCCTTAAATACTGATAAATTCTTTATTTCCGTGATACTGACAAAATTCTGTTCTTTTATATTTATAAAGTTTTGCGCAAATAAAATCAGCTATCGGAATATTTATGCATTCTGATCTTTTTTTATATTTGAAACTCCTGTAAAGTACCTTAGAATTATAGGAGCTGGCTTCACACCTGCGGTATATTTTTTTGTCAAAATCTTTTATTTTTGGAACAGCATGAAAGTCTCCAGATCGTCCTAATGACCGTTTTATAAAAAATAGAACGTTAATTTCAAATTTTATTGCAATACAGGCCAAGGTCTGAATCTAAATCAGCCCTGTGGCTATTATAATTTCTGTAAAAAATACAGAGTTTCATATTAGGTTTTGTGAGTGATCCCCGAACATTTTCCCGAAATACATGTGAGAGTTTTAAGGGAACTGGAAGAAAATAATATACGTTTATTGTGCAGTACTTTTGTTCGTTTTCAAGGCGTAATAACAGGTGCATAGTCGAACTATGTGCCTGTTATCACAACAGAAAAAACGGACAAAAGGGCAAACAGGATGCGTAAATTATTTTTTGGAAGTTCCCTGACTACTTTAATAATTTAAATGTTTATTGTGCTATGGATTCACTTATAGACTACATAATGACAAACTCAATTCAGGAATCTTATATTCATAAATGTAATAAGGATCGAAAATTTTATAAGTTGAACGAAATTGCTTGTCTTCTTTTCCCATCTACTTCGTTGCATCA
>WGCX01000057.1 GCA_015493575.1 Desulfobacteraceae bacterium
AACCGGCTGGCCCTGCAGGGCGATATCCTGGCTGCCTATGCCAGCGGTATTACAACTATGATGTTTGTAACCGGAGAAGACCCCTCTTTTGGGGATCACCATAAGGCAAAAGCTGTTTATGATGTGACCCTTGATGAACTTTTAAAGGGAGTTAAAACCCTGGAAAACGGGCATGACATGGCAGGGGTGGAACTTTCAGGCTCACCTGATTTTTTAAAGGGCTCAACGATTAACACCTGTCTTCGGGGTGCTGACAGGGAAAAAGAGCTTGAAAAAATGAAAAACCAGATTGAAAACGGGGTAAAATTTTTTGTTACCCAGCCTTTGTTTGAATTCCAGATGACAGCCCCTTTTGTTAATGCTGCTGAAAAAAACGGGGCAAAAATTATTCCCACTGTTCTTTTGTTAAAATCCCTTGGTATGGCAAGGTACATGGCAAGGAATATGAACAATGTAAATATGCCTGACGAAATTGTGAAAAGAATCCGGAAAGCAGGTGACAAGGTAAGGGAATGCACCAATATGGCTGCTGAAATGGTTAAAGATGTTCAGCAGGAAGGATATGGGGCAGTGAACGTATCCTGCATGGGCTGGGAGGATAAATTGCCTGAAATACTTGGCTTTATGAAGAGATTGAAAGGATAATGGAGGGAAAATGGCTGAAAATTTAATTTCAACAAACAAAACTTCAGGCGCTGTCATGGTTGTAGGGGCTGGTATTGCAGGGATGCAGTCCGCCATCGATCTGGCAAACTCAGGATACTATGTGTATCTTGTGGAGAAAAATTATGCCATTGGCGGTATGATGGCTGAACTTGACAAGACCTTTCCCACAAATGACTGTACCATGTGAGTTATTTCACCCAAACTGGTCGAGGTCGGCCGGAATCTGAACATAGAGCTTTTAACAAATACAGATCTATTGGAACTTGACGGGGAAAAGGGAAATTTCACTGCGAAAATCCGGGAAAACCCGAGATTTGTTGATCCTGAAAAATGCACAAGCTGCGGCGAATGTACAGGGGTATGCCCCGTGGATGTTCCCGATGAACACAATCAGGGGCTTAATAACAGAAAAGCAATTTTTAAAAAATACGAGCAGGCAATTCCTGGAACATTCGGGATTTCAAAGCGCTCCACAGCCCCGTGTAAGGCGACCTGTCCCGCCCATGTAAGTATCCAGGGTTTTATAGCTCTTATGGGCCGGGGTCAGTACCGTGAAGCATTGAAACTCTTTAAAGAAGAGCATCCCTTTCCAGGGGCATGCGGCAGGGTCTGCCACCATCCGTGTGAAGCGGAATGCACAAGGCGTGATGTGGAAGAACCCCTTGCTATCCAGTATCTGCACAGGTTTTTATCCGATATTGATTTAAAAAGTGATTCCCCGTACATTCCTGAAATAAAAGAAAAACGCGAAGAAAAAGTTGCAATTGTGGGATCAGGTCCTGCAGGGCTTACAACGGCGTATTATCTTGCGCAGAAGGGCTATAACATAACAGTTTTTGAAAAACTTCCAGTAAAGGGCGGAATGATGGCAGTGGGTATTCCCGAATACCGTCTTCCAAAAAAAGAGCTTGAAAAAGAGATTGCCGTTATTGAAAAAATGGGGGTTGAAATAAAAACAGGTGTTGAATTTGGAAAAGATATAACCCTTGATTCCCTTAAAGAAGATGGGTTTTCATCTCTTTTTATTGCAGCGGGTCTCCATGGAAGCAGGAAACTGAACGTAAAAGGAGAGGATCTATCCCAGGTGATCAAAGGAGTATCATTTTTAAAGGATGCCGCCCTTGAAAGGGCAGCTACCTTAAGCGGGAAAGTGGTTGTGATCGGAGGCGGCAATGTGGCCGTTGATGTGGCCCTTACGGCAACGCGTCTCGGTGCTGATGATGTCACCATGGTCTGTCTTGAGGCAAGGGATGAAATGCCTGCATGGGATTATGAAATAGAAGATGCCCTTGAAGAAAATGTTAAAATCAGAAACAGTCTCGGGCCTGCAAAATTTATCGGAGAAAACAATAAGGTAACAGGTGTTGAATTTAAAAAATGCACCCATG
>WGCX01000058.1 GCA_015493575.1 Desulfobacteraceae bacterium
CTGGCCCACGTCTCCTTTCCGGGCAAGGATATCTTCGCCTCCCCTTATCAGGTTGTCATGGTCAATGCCGTAAAGGGATTCAAACAGATCAGGTTCAAAATCAGGGATAAATTCAGAAAAGACTTTATGATCAACCGGATCTCCGTTTTCATCAATTATATCTTGAATGCGCCTTTTCCTGCGCCGGAAAAAAAGTTCTTCTCCCTTATTGTTTTCAAAACAGCCCCCCACAAGCAGTTTATTATAATTATGGATAAAATTATCCGGAGTACTTTTCGGGAATCCACACAGCAGGGCCTTGAGTGCCCGCAGCGAACTGCTTTTTCCTGCCTCGTTGGGACCATAGATGATATGAAGGCCAGGACGTTCTGAGTTAAACTGAAGTGTCCGGTCGGTGAAAGGGCCAAAAGCCTTAAGTTCAAGACGTTTTAATTTCATCTGTCATCTCCGTGCTGAATAAGTCTGGCAATGAGGAATTCCTGCACTTCATTTCGCAGCATGTCAATATGATCAGTAGATGGATCAAAATTATCTGGGAATAGATCGAAAAATTGACCAGAAAATGATTCATTATGATTGTGCATTTCAGGATTGTTAAAAATTTCAGGCGGTAATTTTTTTTTCAGGGCAGATAATTCCGGTACCAGGTCCATGATGGTTTCTTCATTTAGCTTAAGGTCCTGAATGGACTTCAGCAGACCGGCAATGGGAGTACCCGGAGGAAAAATTTCTTCAAGGCTTTTCTGACGGCTTGTGTGAAATTTTACTTTTTCTATCCAGATATCGCCTGTGCCCACGGCAATACCCCGGAATTCCCCGGTCAACTGGGCTGTCCTGTTAACCAATTGAGCATGGACAGGAGATTTGTTCGTTAAGATCAGGCGTACAGCAAGAGTTCTTCCTTCTGTTTTCTCCAGTTCCTGTTCAAGTTTCAGGCGAACGGCATCATTGACATCATCCATGGTCTGGCATTTAGACATATCCACCTCACAGACGGCCCAGCGCACCACATCAAGTTCTTTTTCTGTTACCCCTGTAATGGTTCCATCCTCCACAGTGACAAGAGTTGCGCCCTTTGCCCCTGTTTCTTTTATGTGACGGCCCTGTATGTTTCCCGGAAATACAATCCAGGGGTCTTTATCAACAATTTCCTGTTTGTGGACATGCCCCAGTGCCCAGTAATCATAGCCTTTGGATTTAAGTTCATCAATACTGCACGGAGCGTAATTTTCATGCCCTGTACGTCCTGTAAGGGAGGTGTGCAGCATGCCTATGTTAAAATAACCGGGAACGTATTGAGGATAACGAAATGCAAGATTATCGGTCACCGCACGCTTCGAATAACCCTGGCCATGGATAATGACACCAGGATCGTCAAGTTTTACAGATTCCGGGTTTTTCGTTGACAGAAAAGTTACATTTTCAGGCAGAGGCATGGCTCTCGTGATCTGGCTTGCAGCATCATGATTGCCGGAAACAATAAAAACTCTGATCCCTGCCCTGGATAATCTTCCCATCCTGCCTGCAAAAAAAAGACCGGTGTTGTAATCTTTCCAGTCTCCGTCATAAAGATCACCGGCAATAAGAACAAAATCAACCTTTTCCTCAATGGCAAGCTCAATCATATTGTCAAACGCTTTTCTCGTGGCACCGCGGATCTCTTCAACAGGTGCACCTTCATGTGCTTCAAGGCCTTTTAACGGGCTGTCAAGGTGTATGTCTGCCGTATGAATAAATTTAATCATGAATTGGCTCCTGTAATTTTTTGCCGGGTACTTTCGATGGTCTCGTAAAAAGTCAAAAATGCTATAACTGCTTTTAATAATTTCAGTATGTTACGACTGAAAAAATGCCAAAATATGACTTTTTACAGGTTCATCACTTTTGGAACTATAAAACACTTTTGGCACTATAAAAACAACATAGGGATCGAATTTACCAATTACACATCTAAAAACTATAATAAATCAAGGGGACTTTTAACGGAATCAATATCTTTTTTCATAACATGGGTATAAATTTCAGTTGTTTTTACATCGTTATGCCCCATGAGCTTCTGCACGATCCTGATATTGGTGCCGTTCTCAAGCAAATGCGTTGCAAAACTGTGGCGCAGGGTATGGCAGCTTGCCTTTTTGTAAATACCAGCCTTGGTTACAGCACGTTTCACCGCCTTTTGAAGCGCTGACTCCATTATATGGTGGCGCATCATTTTTCCTGATCTTGGGTCCTTTGATAATTTTTTTGCAGGAAAGACATACTGCCATCCTGTCTCCTTTGAGGCATTGGTATATTTTCTGGAAAGAGAATCCGGGATGTATACCTCTCCAAGGCCTTTTTCCAGGTCGTCTTTATGTAACGCAATCACATGGTTAATCTGTTCTTCAAGCTCTTTGCGCAGGGATTCAGGCAGAATGACAATTCTATCTTTTCCGCCTTTGGCATTGCGTATAAAAATTTTTGACTGGCCAAAATCCACATCCTTTACCCGCAGACGAATACACTCCATGAGCCTGAGACCGCAGCCATACAGCAATTTTGCCATCAGAGCATTTCTATCTTTCATGCCACTTAAAAGCTTTGCAACCTCTTTTTGTGTCAGGACCGTAGGCAGATTGGCCCTGCGCTTTGACCGGGTCGGAGTTATTCCCTTTCCAAGATCAATATCAAGCACTCTTTTGTACAGAAAGACCAATGCATTTAATGCCTGCTTCTGGGTTGCAGCAGATACATCCATTTTTTCCGTGAGATGGCTTAAAAATCTCTCCACCTCATTTTTACCCATATCTTTTGGATGTGTTTTACCGCTATAAAATTTTATATAGCGTAATATCCAAGAAGAATAAGTCTGTTCAGTTTTGTAGGAATAATGATAATAACGTAAAACTTCACGTACCTGATCCATCAACCGATATTCCGGATTTGGTTTGAATTTTTCCTTGACTTCCATAATCTCACTGTATTATTAGGTTAGCATAGAAA
>WGCX01000059.1 GCA_015493575.1 Desulfobacteraceae bacterium
GAGCTGGAGACTATTAAACGGCCTCTCAACAAATATAGAAACTCTGATTCTTAAAGGAACTTTGATGGAGTTTCATATAACTGCCATGATGCGCTGCATCACAACAAAAATTGAAAGTTAAATTTTAAAAGGAATTTAGCGAGAGTTTCATATAAAAAAAAACTAATAAAATAAAGGAGAAAATACCATGAAAGAAATAGATGAACTCAATATTCCTGAAGATGCAAAATACACAAAGGATCATGAATGGGCAAAAATTGAAGGCGACACAGCGGTTATCGGTATTAACGACTATGCCCAGGATCAGCTGGGAGAGGTCGTTTTTGTTGAGCTTCCTGAAATAGGTGATTCATTTGAAAAAGGTGATGAATTCGGAACCGTTGAATCAGTAAAAGCTGTTTCTGAAATTTATATGCCTTTATCCGGTGAAGTTATTGAATTGAATAATGCCCTTGAAGACAATCCTGAATTTGTCAATTCCGATCCATATGGAGACGGCTGGATTATAAAGGTAAAACCTGCTGATGTTTCTGAAATGGATCAACTTATGGATAAAACAGCATACCTTGCAATGCTGAAAGGATGATTGCCATGCGTTATCTGCCACATACAAAAGAAGAAATCGGTGCAATGCTTGAAAAATCAGGCAAAGCATCACTTGATGATCTTTTTGAATCAATACCAGACCAGTGCCGCTTTACGGGAGAGCTAAATCTTCCCCAAGCCCTTACCGAATGGGAACTGGATGCCCACATGGAAGAATTATCATCGTCCATGGCGGCATTCCCGAAAAATAAAATTTTCATTGGCGCCGGAAGCTATTGCCACTATATCCCGGCCTCTGTAAAATATCTTCTGTCACGTTCTGAATTTTCAACTGCCTACACTCCTTACCAGCCCGAGATAAGCCAGGGGACTTTACAGGGAAAATATGAGTTCCAGACTATGATAACGGAACTTCTTGGCATGGATGTAAGTACTGCATCCCATTATGACGGGGGTACAGCCCTTGCCGAGGCAATGCTGATCTCACTGAAAAAAAAGAAAAAAGTTAATAAAGTTGCTGTCTCCTCCCTTATTCATCCCCATCAGAGGCAGATCATAAAGACATATCTTTCACCTTCAGGTTATGAAATTATTGAACTTCCGTTTAATGCTGACGGGAAAACAGATTTTTCCCCCCTTGATAATATAGACGATATTGCAGGTATTGCAGTTCAGTCTCCCAATTTTTTCGGGTGCATTGAAGACCTTGGCAGGGTCAAAGAGATCGTTGATGCAAAAAAAGCACTTTTCATTGTTTCATTTACCGAAGCCATTGCCTACGGACTTTTGAAAAATCCCGGGTATTTCAAGGCAGACCTTGCCGTTGGTGAAGGTCAGAGTCTTGGTATTTCCCAGTCCTTTGGTGGTGCAGGTCTTGGGATCCTCACAAGTACAAAGAAACTTGTCCGAACCCTTCCCGGACGTTTAATTGGAAAAACAATTGATAAAAAAGGAAGGCGGGGTTTTGTGTTAACACTTGCAACAAGGGAACAGCACATCAGAAGGGAAAAGGCAAGTTCCAATATCTGCTCCAACAACAGTCTCAACGCTCTTACTGCTGCCATGTACCTTGCATCGGTTGGAAAAACCGGAATCAGAGAAATTTCCCAGCAAAACCACGATAAAGCTGTTTTCCTGAAAAATCAGCTTGAAGGTGCAGGCTTTACACCTGCTTTTTCAGCTCCGTTTTTTAATGAATTTGTCGTTAAAGTCCCCGACGGATTCAAAGCAAAAAGAGAATTGCTGAAAAAGGAAAAAGGCATTATTGCAGGGCTTGATCTTGGGAAATTTTATCCTTCCATGAAAGATCATTATCTGTTCTGCGCAACAGAGGTGTTTTCAAAACAAGATATTGAAAACCTGGTAAAGGGGGTGAAATAATGGAAAATATACTCGGAACAAACGGCTTGATTTTTAACGAGCCCCTTTTATGGGAAAAAAGTACACCTGGAAGATGCGGAGTTTCTATTCCAAAACAGGATGTAAAGGAATCTCTGCTTGATCCCGAACTTACAGGAGAAGCTCCCGATCTTCCCGAATTAAGTGAAATTGACGTTGTAAGGCATTTTACACGGCTTTCCCAGTGGAATTTCGGACTTGATTCAGGCATGTATCCATTGGGGTCATGCACAATGAAATACAACCCTAAAACAAACGAAGTCCAGGCGTCACGGACAGGACTTGCCAATTCCCATCCCCTTGCCGATGAGGATGTCTCACAGGGTGCACTGAAAATGATGTACAACCTGGAAAGACACCTTGCAGAGGTGACTGGAATGGATGCGGTAACTCTTCAGCCTGCTGCGGGAGCCCATGGAGAACTCACCGGAATATTATTAATTCACGCTTTTTTTGCAAAAATCGGAAAACAGCGTTCAAAAATCATAATACCGGATACTGCCCATGGAACCAATCCTGCAAGCGGGGCACTCTGCGGATATACTCCGGTTAATATTCAGTCAGGTGAAAAAGGAGTATTAACCCCTGAAATTGTGGCTGAAGTCATGGATGAGGATACTGCCGGCATAATGATCACAAACCCCAACACCCTCGGCCTTTTTGAAGAAAACATAAAGGAAGTTGCCGATATTGTCCATGCAAAGGGCGGTCTTGTCTATGGTGATGGCGCCAATATGAATGCCATCATGGGTATTGTGAAGCCAGGGGATATTGGAATAGATGTTCTGCATCTGAATCTCCATAAAACTTTTTCCACACCCCATGGAGGCGGGGGGCCGGGAGCAGGTCCTGTATGTGTTGTAAAAAAACTGGAGCCCTTTCTACCTGTTCCCAGGGTTGAAAAAAATGGAGAAACCTATACCCTGACAGAGGACAGGCCGGATGCCTTTGGAAGGATGCTCACATTTTACGGACATTTTGATGTCCTGGTCAAAGCCTACTCCTATCTTTTGTCAATGGGACCGGACGGATTAAAGCTTGCTTCCCAGCTTGCCGTGCTCAATGCAAACTATATAAAGGAAAGCCTGAAAGATATATTTGAACTTCCCTATGACAGGGACTGCATGCATGAATGCGTATTCTCAGATAAAAAGCAGGAAAAATACCATGTTGCAACCCTTGATATCGCAAAAAGACTCATGGATTACGGGTATCATCCCCCAACGATCTATTTCCCCCTTGTTGTTCACGGCTCAATAATGATCGAACCAACGGAAACGGAATCAAAGGAAGATATTGACCAGTTCATAGCAGCACTCAGGGAAATTGCAGAAGAAGCTGAAAAAAATCCGGAAATTCTCCATTCAGCTCCGCATATTGCAAAGGTTTCAAGGCTGGATGAGGTTCTTGCTGCAAGGAAACCGTGCCTGCGCGGATAAGAAAC
>WGCX01000060.1 GCA_015493575.1 Desulfobacteraceae bacterium
CTACTGTTCGAGCATATATCCGGCATCAAGAAAAAAATGAACAGAGGCAATTAGAGCTTTTTGATTAGCCCCAACGGGGCTTTCCTAACGTAAATGCCCCCTTAAAGGGGGCTTCATGAGGCCTCCCGCTATGCGGGAGTGAGATTCACTGAGCCTCATATAAATATGATCTTTTTTCCTGCCCGCAAAAGTATCACTTAAAGATTGAGCGGTGTCATGTCTTGTTGACACACTCTGGAAAATGGGCGGGAGTGTGGCTCCGTGCCATTGATCAGTGCTTTGTGCTTCGTGGATTACCCTTGAATCAAAATGAAGATTGGGATTGTGTTCTTTTGACATGTTCATACTCCTCGCAGTGTCTTATTCCTGAATTTTTGTCATAAAACGGGAAAATTCTGTGGGCACGGTCATCGCAAGTATTTTTTGTGTGCGGATCTATTACCTGATTCCAGATTGGTGCCATGGCCGCTGACAGGCATTATATGTGCTCAGTTCATTGTCTATGTATTTAAAGCAGATACATGACGGATTCCGGTTGGGGTGTCAATTTTATAAGGAAAATATTTCTTTTTAAACCAGAATGCCACATTAACAAGGCTTATTAATACAGGAACTTCAACAAGGGGTCCGATCACACAGGCAAATGCCTCGCCTGAGTTAATTCCGAAAACAGCCACTGCAACTGCAATTGCAAGTTCAAAATTATTGGAAGCTGCAGTGAAACTTAAAGATACTGACTGCTCATAGGTTGCCCCTATCTTAATTGACATAAAAAATGAAACAAAAAACATGACGACAAAATAGATACATAAAGGTATGGCAACGCGAACCACATCCATGGGAAGCTGAACAATATATTTTCCCTTAAGAGAGAACATCACCAGAATGGTAAAGAGGAGAGCTATGAGTGTAATTGGGCTGATTCTCGGTATAAATTTCTTTTCATACCAAGTTATTCCCTTTGTTTTAAGGCCTGTGATACGGGTGAGAAGGCCTGCCATGAACGGAATGCCAAGATAAATAAATACGCTTTCGCTGATCTGGCCTATGGAAATATTCACCACTGCACCTGCAATGCCAAACCACTTTGGAACAATAGTGATAAAAATATAGGCGTACACTGAAAAGAACAGAACCTGAAATATTGAATTAAAAGCCACAAGGCCTGCACAGTATTCAGTGTCTCCTGCGGCAAGGTCATTCCATACAATGACCATTGCAATGCACCTTGCAAGACCTATCATAATCAATCCGACCATGTATTCATGATGCCCGGAAAGAAAGGCTATGGCGAGGAGAAACATCAGGATGGGACCAATAATCCAGTTCTGAATTAAAGAGAGGAATAAAATTTTAAAATTACGAAAAACCTCTCCCAATTGTTCATATTTCACCTTTGCAAGGGGAGGATACATCATCAGGATCAACCCTATTGCAATGGGAATGTTTGTTGTTCCCACCTGGAACCGGTTAATCACATTCCTGATGTCCGGATAAAAATAGCCGCACCCCACACCGATGAACATGGCGAGAAAAATCCACAGGGTTAAAAATTTATCTAAAAATGACAAATGTTTAATTTCATCCATTTTATATCTCCTGATTAAAGGTTAAATCTGTTTTTAGATGGAATGCTGCAGCTGATCAACTTATAAAATTTTCGATCCTTAATCATTTTATTTCTTTCGGGGGCAGCAGGCCTCTCCTCTCTGTCTGCGACAGATATCTTCCCGATCGCAGGATGTAATTTCCAAAAGCTTTTTCCGGTCATGTGAAAAATATTCATCTCCTGCCAGTTCTTTTTTAATCCAGTTTATTACAGGTTGAATGACTTCACTGGAATGGTTCAATCTATAATAGACCCACCGTCCCTCTTTTCTGCTCTTTAAAATTTCTGCATTAACAAGCTGACCAAGAAGTCTTGAGACACTTGCACCTTTTATCTGCAGAAGTTCAACAATCTGACAGGCACAAAGTTCGCCATGGGACATTATTGCCGCCACTGTCCTTAAGCGATTTCGATCGGCAAGTGCTTTTAAAATAAGTAATAATCTATCCATGTTGTTTCTTATCCATTTAATTAGCTAATTAAGTAATTATTAACATCAACAATAATCCCTGTCAAGGAGTTTAATTTTTTTAATAACGGCCATGAGGCCGATCTGGTGACTCTCAGACAGCCTCTCAACGAATATAGGGACTCTTATTCTTAAAGGAACTTAGCAGGAGTTTTTTATAACCCCCATGTC
>WGCX01000061.1 GCA_015493575.1 Desulfobacteraceae bacterium
CCATAACCCCTGTTGAGGCTTTGAACTTTTTAAATGATATTCAACATAAATTTTAAAGAAAAACAACTTAATTAAAATGCTGAAAAAAAAATTATTCATCTATTTTTATATCTGTCTGTTTATTATCCCGGCTCCAGGACTTATTTTTCCCGGGACATGCTTCTCTGACACTGCAAAACAGAATTATATGACGGCAGACAAAAACTGGCTTAATCTGCGCCGTGATCCGGCTAAGTTAAAATACAGGAAGAACTGGATCCGCAGCATAAAAAAATATCAGAAAGTGTTTACTCAGTCACCTGAAAGTTCCTGGGCTCCTGCAGGAATGTACAGAGCAGCGCAGCTTTATTTCAAGCTTTATAAAATTTCGTTAAGATATGAGGACAAAGCCGCAGCCGTTGACCTTCTCAAAAGAATAAAAAAAAGATATCATGCAAGCCTGTATCGAAAGCGGGCACGGCAGATGCTTAGATTGATTTCAACTGATGACCGGGAAAAAAATAAAACATCAAAAAAATATGCAACAATTAAAAAAACAATTTTAAATACCAAAAGAACAATCACAAATAACAAAAAGCCAAATATTTATCGCACAAAACCGGGACCTAAGGAAAAAACCGTAGCAAAAAACAGGCAGAAAATTGTACAAAAAAACAAACACGTACAAAAAAATGTAAAGGCTGACACCAATAAGCCATCCATGGTCGTCAGGCAAAACAGACCTGTAATAAAAAATAATAAACGCATATCAAAAAAAATTCATACGCCTGTCATGACCGGCACAAAAATGAAAGTTCCTGCAGTTAAAGTTTCTGCGGTTAATGCCAAAAATCGAAACAATTTTTCCGGGGATGCCATTGTTACAGGGCTGAGGTTCTGGTCGAATCCTGAATATACAAGGGTGGTTGTCAATGCTGACCATGCAAGACATTTTACTGAACATCTGCTTAAACGAAATCCCAGTATAAACAAGCCCCAGCGTCTTTTTATTGATATTGATAAAACCAGGCTTGGGAAAAATGTACCTAAATTTACAGCCATCAACGATGACCTTTTGATTCAGGCAAGGGCAGGTCAGCACACCCTGCACTCGGTCAGGGTTGTTGTGGATATTAAATCCTTTGATAATTACAAGATTTTTTCCTTAAAAGATCCATTCAGGCTTGTTATCGATGTATGGTCAAAAAAAAGAACTGCAAAAGTCAATACACATGTGGAAAAGCCCGGGGCTATGACGAGATTTTCAACGGATAATATTCTTTCCTCGAAAATCACAAAACAACTTGCACTTGGTGTCAGAAGGATTATTATTGATCCTGGACACGGTGGTAAAGATCCCGGAGCTCCAGGATATTTTAAAGGGGTTAATGAAAAGGATATCACTTTAGAAATAGCAAAAAAACTGGCCAAAAAAATGCGCAGCAAGCTCAAATGCGATGTACTGCTCACAAGGAAAAGGGACCGTTATCTCACACTTGAAGAAAGAACAGCCATTGCAAACACAAAAAATGCCGATCTTTTCATATCAATCCACTGTAACGCATCAAGGAACAGAAGGCTTAGAGGAATTGAAACCTATTATCTTAATCTTGCAACTGATAATCAAGCCATAGCGGTTGCAGCAAGGGAAAATGCAACATCCCGAAGAAATATCAGTGATCTGGAATCAATACTCAATGATCTCATGAAAAATGAAAAGATTAATGAATCAAGCAGACTGGCAGAAGATGTACAGCAGTCTCTCTGCCATGGTATGAAAAGAAAATATTCCGGTATCGTCAACCTCGGTGTGAAGCAGGCACCGTTTTATGTTCTCATTGGAGCAAGAATGCCTTCCATCCTCATAGAGACCTCTTTTTTAAGCAATAAAAAAGAGTGCAAAAGGCTTTTAAGTTCTAAATATCAGAACACCCTGTGCGATTCCATAATCAAAGGTGTTGAAAAATATATAAAGTCAACAAATCCGAAACAACTATAAAATGAATAACAATTAACCAGGTCGTTTTTTTATAAGAAACTCCTGTTTAGTTCCTTTAATAATCAGAGTTTCAATATTTATTGAAAGGCAGTCTAAAAGTCACCAGATCTGCCTCATGGCAGTTATACAATGGAGGAAAATAATGGAATTTAATAATCTTATTCTTGAGATCAACGGCAGTATTGCAACTCTTGTCTTTAACAGACCAAAGGCTTTAAACGCTTTGAATAATGCCCTGCTTGATGAACTTGACACAGCACTTGATGAAATTGAAGCAAACAAAGATATCAGAGTTCTTATCCTCACCGGGGCAGGGGAAAAGGCATTTATTGCAGGTGCCGATATTTCTGAACTTGCACAGATGAACACTCTCCAGGCCAAACAGTTCTCTTTTAAGGGACAGAATGTTCTTGCAAAGCTTGAAATGCTCCCCATACCGGTTGTTGCGGCAGTTAACGGGTTTGCACTTGGGGGAGGAACAGAAGTTGCCCTTGCATGTGATTTTATTTATGCATCTGAAAAAGGCGTTTTCGGGCTTCCCGAATCAACCCTCGGTATTATTCCGGGTTTTGGAGGCACCCAGAGACTTGCAAAACTTGTTGGAGCCAACCTTGCAAGAGAACTTATATATACCGGCAGAACATTTCCCGCTGCAAAGGCTCTTGAGTACGGCCTTGTCAACAAAATATGTGCTCATAAATCCCTTATGGATGATGTATTAAAATGTGCACAGACAATGACCAAAAGAGGAAGAGTGTCCCTGCGTGCGGCAAAGGAATCCATAAAATGCAGTGAGAATGCTGATCTTGACACAGGATGCAGATTTGAAAGAGACGCTTTTGCCATCTGCATGGCATCAAGTGATGCAAAGGAAGGAACAAAGGCATTTCTTGAAAAAAGAAAACCCGTTTTTAAAGGAACTTATGAGAATTAGAGTCCTCATGGACGATATGGAGAATGATTGATGTCGATTTACAATATGGATTTTGAAACAATGCCCAGGGAGGCGTTAAAAGCGATACAGCTTACCCGTCTCCAGGCAACCCTGGAACGTGTGTATGCAAATGTTCCGTTTTACCGTAACAGTTTTAAAAAAGCTAAAATTACACCGGGCGACATTAAGTCTCTTGATGATATTCAAAGGATTCCTTTTACAACAAAACAGGACCTGAGGGATAATTATCCCTATGACATGTTTGCCGTACCAATGGAAAATATTGTAAGAATCCATGCTTCTTCAGGAACAACCGGAAGGCCAACTGTTGTGGGTTACACAAAAAGAGATATTGACACATGGGCGGGTTTGATGGCAAGGAGCCTTGCCGCAGGCGGTGCAACAAGGGGGGATATCCTGCACAACGCCTATGGATACGGTCTTTTCACAGGAGGACTTGGCGTTCACTATGGAGCTGAAAAACTTGGTGCATCTGTGATACCTGTCTCAGGGGGGAACACAAAAAGACAGATCGTTATTATGAGGGATTTTAAACCCACCATACTCACCGGCACCCCTTCATATATCCTTCATCTTGCGGAAATTGCAGAGGAGATGGGTGTTTCCTTTAAGGATTTAAGTTTTAAATTCGGAATATTCGGTGCTGAGCCATGGTCTGAAAAAATGAGGGAGGAACTGGAAGCAAAACTCAATTTAAAGGCCGTTGATATCTACGGCTTAAGTGAGGTCATGGGACCGGGTGTAGCCATCGAATGCCACGAAGCCCAGAAGGGTCTCCATATCTTTGAAGATCATTTTATTCCTGAAATCATAAATCCTGATACCGGTGAAAATCTGCCCTATGGTGAGACCGGAGAACTTGTGTTTACATCACTTACAAAGGAAGCCTTTCCCATAATCAGATACAGAACAAGGGATATTACCTCCCTTAACCCTGAACCATGCATATGCGGCAGGACCCATGTACGTATGAACAGGGTATCGGGCAGGACAGATGATATGCTGATCATCAGAGGAGTCAATGTGTTTCCCTCTCAGATAGAGAGCATTTTAATGAAAACCCACGATATCCAGCCCCATTATCAGCTCGTGGTTGACAGGGTTGACAACCTTGACACTTTAACGGTCAGGGTTGAGATAAGAGAGGAACTCTTTTCCGATGCAATTAAGAATCTCCAGAATCTTGAATTAAAAATTTCCAAAGACATAAAAGAGTATCTCGGGGTTTCAGCCAAAATAAAACTTGTTGAGCCAAAAGCCATTGAAAGAAGCCAGGGCAAAGCCGTCAGGGTAGTGGATAATCGCAATATTTGACATCGAAGGGCTGTTACGGAACTACATTTTCCAAAATTACAAGTCAATAAAACAAATAAATTGCAATCTGGAAAATGGGAAAAATCAGCATTCTGTAACAGCCTGTCGACGGGCATGGTCCGGGGGTATAAGGGCAGGATTTAAAATTTGGTTCTGCTGTCCCCGGGTTATTTAGTATGAAAAACCATATTTTCATTGAAAAAATTAAAGGAGGATTAAACATGCGGGTTGAACAGATATCAATATTTCTCGAAAATAAAGCCGGACGTCTTGCAGAGGTCACTGCCATTCTAAGAGATGCCGGAGTTAATATACGTGCTTTATCCCTTGCTGATACAACGGATTTCGGTGTTTTAAGACTCATCGTTAACAATAATCAGGCAGCCAAGGATGCCCTGAAAAAGGAAGGTTTTACCGTTGGAACAACCGATGTGATCGCAGCTGTTGTTGAAGATACCCCGGGCGGGCTGAACAATATACTTGACCCGCTCACCATCCAGGGAATCAATGTGGAGTACATGTATGCCTTTGCCAATCCCAGGGGCAATAACGCAATAATGATTTTCAGATTCGATGACCTTGAAAGGGCCATATCCATTTTAAATGAGAAATCCATAGAAATTATTAAGGGAGAGGATGTTTATAATCTGTAAAATGATTATAAAACATTTGAGAGGAAAAAAATGCCTGAACGTATTGTTATCATAGGAGCCGTAGCTCTTGGTCCTAAAGTTGCCTGCAGACTGGGCCGTCTTGACCCTGAAGCAGAAATTACCATGATTGACAGGGATAATCTTGTATCATATGGAGGATGCGGCATACCATATTATGTTGGAGGAGATGTCGCAGACCTTGAAGGTCTTTATTCAACCATTGCCCATGCTAAAAGGGATAAAAAATTTTTTAAAACCGATAAAAGAGTTGATGTAATAACTGAAGTTGAGGTTACGGCAATAGACAGGAAAAACAAGAAACTTGCCGTCTGCCATATAAAGGATGGATCAACAGGTGAAATTGAGTATGACAAACTTGTTATTGCAACCGGAGCAA
>WGCX01000062.1 GCA_015493575.1 Desulfobacteraceae bacterium
AAAGCAATTGCACAATACCGCCTTTTCTGATTTTTCCAAGGACATGTCGATAAGCCTTCATTGTTTTAACGGGTATGCGGTTAACTTCTTTAAGCAGATCCCCTTTCTTTAATCCCGTATCTGCAGCCCTGCTCTGTGGTTTAATTTCTGCAATCACAAGTCCCTTTGCTTCAAGGGGATAACCCAGTGCCTTTGCAATGGATGGATTAAGTTCCTGGAATCCAAACCCGAATTCATCAAAACCGGTTTCAGAGTTTTCAGACAGTGCTTCCCCTTCGTTTTGATCGTTTCTTTCTGCAAGTTTGACATACAATGTTTTTTTATGTTCATTTCGGATTATTGTTACCCTGATCTTTTCTCCAACTGCATGCCCTGCTATATTTGCTGAAAGTTCTCTGCTTGATTTAACCGCTTTGCCATTGACGCTTATGATAATATCCCCGGTTTTGAGACCTGCTTTATATGCAGGATTATTTTTATATACCTTTGCGATCAGGACCCCTTTGTTTTGTTTAAGCCCGTAGTATTGCGCAAGTTGAGGTGTAACATCCTGGATAGCTACTCCCATCCACCCTCTGGTGACTTTTCCTGTTTTTTTAAGCTGGGCCACAATACCCTTTGCAAGATCAGATGGAATCGCAAAACCGATGCCCTGGCCGGATTTAATAATAGCTGTATTTATGCCCACAACCTCTCCTTTCATATTAAGGAGAGGACCGCCGCTGTTACCCGGATTAATGGATGCATCGGTCTGTATAAAATCATCATAGGGGCCTTCACCGATTATTCTGCCCTTGGCACTTACGATTCCTGCCGTTACGGTCTGTTCAAGACCAAAGGGGCTCCCGATGGCAACCACCCAGTTTCCAACTTTTAAATCATCGGAACTTCCTATTTTCAGGGGAATAAGATTATGGGCATTTATTTTTATCAGGGCCAAATCTGTTTTAGGGTCACGGCCGATAACCTTTGCGTGGTACTCTTTTTCATTTGCAAGCTTGACTTTAATATCGTCAGCTCCATCCACCACGTGATTATTTGTTACAATATACCCGTCTTTGCTGATGATGAATCCTGAACCAAGGCTTTTCTGTACATAATCCTGAGAAGGACCTTGCCCCATAAAAGGATGAAAAAAATTATTTAAGGGGTTATTGTTACCAAAGGGCTGGCCGAAAAAATTAAATACCCTGCCACCGCCTTTAATGGTTTTTTCCGTTCTGATATTAACTACAGCCGGTTTTGCCATTGCTGCAATGCCGCTGAAATCCGGCATAACCATTTTTGTGCCGCTGGTGGTGGAAAATGCCGTTCCCGGAAGAGAAACAAAAGCAAGGCCCAGAACAGCCATTATAATAATCTGTTTAATCTTTGACATACTGCCTCCTTGTTCGGAATTGACCGAAAAAAATGTTTTGTTTTTGTAAACAACGTTTTTAATACATAAATTAAGGATCTCAAAGCATGCAATCATTTGCGCTGCACCGGTGCCATATGCGTAAATTTCAGGACCAAAGCATGCTTTGCTAAACCTGTAATAGAGAACAAAATAATACATAAAAATGGAAATTAAAGGCTTACAGAAAAAAAAAAGAGGAATTTATTTAAATTGAGAATGTAATTTATTTTATGACATGGGGCAGGAGGGGCAGTGGTTATAAGATATCTTCAAGGTCTTCAATTTCCACCTGGTGTCCTTTTTTTCTCCACCATTCAGGCAGTATCCTGCCTGAAGAAGATATCCTGATATCATTTCGATAGGTAATCCCGTTTATTTTAATTTTTCCAAAATGATATTCTTCAATAATCACAAATATAATTACCTGGTATAAATCATAAACCACCGGACATATCAACAATCCCTTAAGGTCAGGGTTTTTGATGATTCTGTACGGTGGTTTTGTTATGATAAAGGTTCTTTTCTTAAATAGTTGAAACTACCTTACCGGGTGTAACTCAACACGCCTGTTAAGGGCGCGTCCCTGTGGCGTTTTGTTTGTGGCAACAGGTTTTGAAAAACCAAAACCCACAGTTGAAAGGCGGCCGGCATCAATACCATGAGCCACAAGATAGAGTTTTACAGCTTCAGCTCTTTTTTGTGATAATATTTTATTATACTGTGCCGATCCGACATTGTCAGTATAACCCTGAATGATGATTTTCATGGATGGATTCTTTTCAAGTACTGTAACGCTTTCGTTGAGCTCATTCAATGAGTCAGGTTTTATTTCATATTTGTCTGTATCAAAAAGAATATTTGAGAGTGTCCAGCAGCCCCTTATGTTCACAGGAGCACCGGCTGGCGTGTCAGGACAATTATCCTTATAATCATAAACTCCGTCATGATCCGAGTCAAATGGACACCCATTGTCATCTACTGAAACATTTTCAGGAGTATCTGGACATTTATCCATATAATCATAGACACCGTCATTGTCACTGTCTTTATAAACTTTTTTTGGAGCAGGCCTGCTTTTCATGGAAAGGAAAACATCATCAACATATTTTGCCATTCCAGCACTTGTGAGAAGGTCTCCGGCATTGGCAAAAAAACCACATCCGCCTTTTTCAGCCATTTTCTTCATAAAAGCGGCACCTTTTGCATTATTACCCACAAGAACAGGATAAACACAAAGAGAGGAACCAAATTTTGTCTTTAAAGTCTTAACCGCATCAAGCGATTTTTGATATTCAGATGCCGTACCTTTTGCATCGGTGATAATAATAAGCGCTTTTGTTCCTGTAAGAGAAGAAAAATCATCCTCTGCTGCATTCAGTGCTGTAGCAAGCGGGCTTGCGCCCCATGCGGCATTTAGAGTATTCAGTTTTTTTGCGAATTGATCAGTGGAATATGTATTCATGCCGTAGAGCAGAGGGCCTGCATCTGATGTTTTTCCGCAGTGTCCGAAAAATCTTAAGCCACCGATCTGATCCAGTTCAGGAAGAGTAAGATTCATACGCTTGACAACAGTTTTTGCAATGGCAAATTTTTGAACACCCTTGTAATTTTCATTCATGGAACCTGAAGCATCAAGTATAACGAGAAAATTATCAGCGGCCGAAGCATACTGATTTGCATTAAATTCATGGGGTGTAAATGCAGGCATGGTCTCAACCGGCATATTTGCTGCACATCCCCATACAAATAACGCCGTGAATAAAGAAACAACAATTCCCAGAAAAGATTTTTTCATTTTGATTTCTCCTTTTGTCAGTGTTTGAATTTATTTATACTTTAATTTTATATTTACAGCCCTTTTCAGGACATTTCAGGAACCTGCCGTCTTTTTTCGTTTCTTTTTCAATCAGATAGGTAGAACCGCATTCCGGGCATTTTTGATTTATCGGTTTGTCCCAGCTTGCAAAGGTGCATTCAGGATATTTACTGCAACCGAAAAAAGTTTTCCCGCGCCTTGATTTTTTTTCCATAATCATACCGGAACAATTTTCTACAGGACATTTTATACCAGTTTCCTTTGCTTGTCCACCTCCGTTTAAAGATTCTGTATATTTACATTCAGGATACCCTGTACAGGCAAGAAATTCACCAAATCGGCCCTCTTTTTTCACCATGGGTTTTCCGCATTTAACACAGTCTTTTATTTTCTTGTTATCGGTTTTTGTTTCACTGACTTTAATCCTGCCCTTTTCATCCCTTGTATAATTGCTTGAAAAAGTACAGTCCGGATAACCTGTGCAGGCAATAAAATGCCCGTTTTTTCCCATTTTAATATTTAAAGGCCTGCCACACAAAGGACATTTAATACCGGTTTTAATACCCACTCCTTTGACACTGAGCATATTTTTTTGGGCAGATTCTAATTTCTCCTTGAATGATGAATAAAATTCATTAAGAACATCAAGGGCTTTTTTGGTTCCGTTTTCGATATTGTCAAGGCGGTTTTCCATGTCTGCGGTAAAAGCAGTATCAAGGATGTCGGGAAATGAAGAGACAAGAAGGTCGTTCACAATAAACCCGAGCTCATTGGGTATGAAATACCTTTTTACAAGATCAACATACCCTTTATCCCTTATTGTGGAAAGAATGGACGCATAGGTACTGGGTCGCCCGATACCTTTTTCTTCAAGTTCCTTAACAAGGGATGCCTCGGAAAACCTTGGCGGCGGTTTTGTAAAATGCTGTAAAGGAATAATCTTCTTTTTCTCAAGTTTCATACCGGGGTCAAGGTCAGGCAGAGTCTGCTTTTTCCCGTTTTTCCCGTTTTTATCTTTTTTATCTGCTCTTGCACCCTCAGAAACCTTATAAAGTGCCATAAAACCGGGAAATTTGACACTTGTTCCACCAAGGCTGAATGTATATTCAGCAGCTTTTATCAAAATAGTATTCTGATCCACCAGGGCCTGGGCCATCTGTGAAGCAACAAAACGTTTCCATATAAGATCGTACAACCTGAACTGATCAGGAGTAAGATACGGTTTTACCTTTTCGGGTGTGTTATCAACTGAAGCAGGCCTTATGGCCTCATGGGCATCCTGGGCCTTATTCTTATTTTTAAAAAATCTTGGTTTGTCAAGGGCATATGCACTGCCAAATCGTTCTTTAATAAGCTCCATCGCCCCAAAGGCAGCTTCAGCTGCTATCCTTGTCGAATCGGTACGCATGTAAGTTATGAGGCCTTCCGGGCCTTTCGTCCCTATTTCAATACCTTCGTAAAGCTGCTGGGCAACGACCATGGTTTTTTTTGCTGAAAACCTCAGTCTGTTAATGCTGTCCTGCTGGAGTTTACTTGTCGTAAAGGGAGGAAAAGGATTCTTTTTAATGGTTTTCTTTTTTATTTCATCCACAATAAAATCAGCAGGTTTAAGGTCGTTCAGTATTTCATCAACCTGATTTTTATTTGAAATCTTTATTTTTTTCCCGTTTTTTTTTGTCAGGGCTGCTGAAAATACAGGCGGCGCATCTGCCTGAAGGTCTGCCGTTACTGTCCAGTATTCTTCAGGTTCAAAAGCTCTTATTGCACGCTCTCTGTCACAGATAATCCTGACGGCAACGGATTGAACACGGCCTGCACTCAAGCCCCCCTGCACCCGTCTCCATAAAAGGGGAGAAATCTGATATCCCACAAGCCTGTCAAGTATCCTTCTGGTCTGCTGGGCTTCAAATTTATTATAATTAAGTTGCAGGGGGTTGTTTAAAGCATCGGTTATCCCTTTTTTTGTAAGCTCATGGAATAAAATTCTGACAAACTGTCTTCCTTTTTTTTTCAGTATATCAGCTGCATGAAAGGCTATTGCTTCACCCTCGCGGTCCGGGTCAGGCGCAAGATAGATTGTATTTGTATCGTTTGCCGCTTTTTTCAGAGACTGAATGACCTTTGATTTTCCTTTTATATTGATATATTTCGGCTTAAAATTATTGTCTATATCGATTCCAAGCTCTTTTGGGGGCAGGTCTTTTATGTGTCCCACAGTTGCGGCCACATTATAATTTTTACCAATATATTTCTTAATCGTTTTAATTTTAGTTGGAGACTCTACAATCAAGAGCGGTTTATCCACGTTTACTCCTGTTCTTTTAATTTTGTTAATTTTCGATATTTTACGCTACGTCTGAATAATATATTTCACGCTACGTTTCAATGATATAAAACAATTTTCCAGGAGACTGTTTTATTATACCGTTAAGCTCCATATCAAGGAGTGCAGCAGAAATTCCGCCTGCATCCATGCCGGATTTTTCTATAATTGTATCGATGTGCTGGGGGTATGGTTCCATAATTTTTAAAATGGCTCTCTGATATTTATCTGTGCAGGATTTTCGAGGCGCCGCAGCGCTGTTTGGCCCTGCCTCATTACCGTTTATAAGAAAGAGCTCATTTTTGACAGAGTTACAAATGCTCTTTTTATGTTCGTTGAGAGGCGCTGTAACGCAGTTCAGATCCGTCTCATGGCGGTTATTTGGAATATCAGAGTTTAAAGTAATATTACAAAATTTTTCAAAATGTACCATATGACTGAGTTCTTCAATCACATCCCTGTAATTTTCCACAAGCTTTGCACCGTGCTTCAGAAGATCATGGGTTCCCATGCTCTTAAATGAATGAATACTTCCCGGCACAGCAAACACTTCCCTGTCGTATTCTGCAGAAAGTCTTGCCGTAATTAACGAACCGCTTCTTGCAGCTGCTTCAACAACAATGGTTCCCGTTGATATACCTGATATTATTCTGTTTCTTACAGGGAAATTTCTCGCATCTGGCCCGGTATTTACATTAAATTCAGAAATTACAGCGCCATTATCGGCAATATCATAAAAAAGTTTTCTGTTTTCCCGTGGATAAATTCTGCCAAGACCTGTTCCCAGTACAGCTGTTGTTTTGCCCTTTACCTTTAAGGCTCCTTTATGGGCAGCACTGTCTATACCCCTTGCCATACCACTTACTATCCTGAATCCCCTTGATGCAAGATCACAACTTAATTCCCGTGCAACTCCAAGGCCGTAGGAACTGGCTTTTCTTGAACCCACAATTGAAATACAGGGATAGACATTGTCAAGATCACCAATACAGGTTAAAAAAGCAGGTGGATCAGGGATATGTTTTAGCAGGCAGGGATAAAGCGGGTCATTCATGGTGACGATGTTGAAACAGGCTTTTTGAATAATATCAAGTTCTGTTTTTGCCCTGTCAAATGATTTACATGAACAAGACCTGCAGGAAATAATTCCATCAACAGCTTTTAAAGTAATCCCTTTAATGCTTTTAAGTTCGTTTTTCCCTGCATTGAAAACTGCATCAGGAGCACCAAATCTGTCAATGAGACGTTTGTACAGGTAATTACCCACCCCTGGAACATTTTTCAAGGCAATCCAGGACAAATATTCCTGATATCTGGAATCCACTGTACCGGTAATCTCCCTGTTTTCCCGTAATTTCGTTCAATAAATCTGTTTTTCTATCCTGATTTAACACATGGCCGTTTTATATGAAACTCCTTTAAAACACCTTAAATTATTAGAGTTCCAATTTTTGTTAAGAGTCAGTCTGAGAGTCTTCAGATTTGCCTCATGGCAGTTATTGAAAGGCTTTGAGTTTCAGTGCTGCTTTATCTCCTGCATCGGTAAACGGATATTTTGTAACAACTTTTTTTAAATAGTAATTGGCTCTGTCTGTATCGTCAAGTGCAAGATATGCATATGCAGTTTTTAAAAGTGCATCCGGCACTTTTCCGGCCCTGGGATATCTTTTTACAAGATTCTTGAAAATTTTTACTGCTCCCTTGTAATCCCCCATTGAATAATGACATTCACCCAGCCAGTAGAATGAATTGTCACTTAGTTCATTGTGAGGGTATTTTTTAATGAACCTTGTGAACAATATTGCCGCCTGTTTGAAATTTTCTTCTAAAAGAAGACTTCTTGCCCTTTTATAAAGTTTTCCAGGTGTTGTATAAACAGGAAAATTCTTTCCTGTATGTGAACTGCCATTCAATGATGGGGTATGTTCCCCAAAGGATTTTAAAATGGTTGCAGATGATTTTTTTTTGATGGGATGTCTTTGATTTAATTTTTTAAGCAGGTTTATCTGGTTTTCAATTTTTCGGATGGAGTCCTCCTGGGACTCCATCCTTGTTTCAAGCTTGTTTAAATCTGCATTAAGCCTGTCTAAACTAACTTTTGTCTGTGTTTTCTCTGTTTTCGGTATCTTTTTGTCTGATTGTAAATTTTGATGTGAACTCTTATTTGCTAAATCATTTTCTCCATATATTGCCGTATCCTTATTAACGTGCAGAATGGATGTGCAAGACACCAAAGAGACGATAAGCATCATAAAAACAAGGACAAAAATGAAATCAACAAAATAGACATGCAGTTTTTTCATAGCATTATGCTTTGTTTCTCCACGCAAGAAGAATGGGGCTTGCAATAAACACAGAGGAATATGTTCCAACAAATATTCCCACAATCATTGCAAAGGCAAAATTATGGATAATTTCTCCACCGAAAAAGTACAGCGCAAAAAGAACAAAAAGGGTAGTTGCCGATGTAAGAATTGTCCTGCTCAAAGTCTCATTAATACTTCTGTTGATCAGTTCAGCCAGGGGTAATTTTTTCTTAAATTTAATATTTTCTCTGATCCTGTCAAACACAATTATTGTATCGTTTAAAGAATAACCTATAATTGTGAGAAGTGCCGCAATAATGGGCAGGGAGAATTCGAGATTTAATATGGAAAAAACACCCACAGTAATGGTTACATCATGGATCAGAGCAACGATGGCCCCCATTGCATACTTGAGATTTAAAAACCAGAACAGTATAAGGGTAACTATTAGAGCCACTGTAATGAGAATGGGCATACTAACATCGAGAATGGAAAGAAAATATACAGCGGTCATCAAAGCACCCGCCATAACCCCTGAAAGCATCCATTTAAGTTCAAACCTGCCTGAAATATAAATTGTGATAAATAAAAGAGAATAAAACATTGCCAGCAGTGCTTTTTTCCTTAAATCTTTACCAACCTGGGGACCCACCATTTCTATTCGCCTTACCTTAAGCGTAGATCCGGTTGATTTTTTAAGGGTTGTAATAATTTTCTGTGAAAGTGCTCCATTACCTGTAGCGGATTTGCTGGTTCTGATGAGAAATTCATCATTTCCACTGTCCCCGAAAACCTGGACAGATGAATCCCCAAACCCAAGTTCGTCAAGGCCGGTGCGAATTCCCTTAATGGGAACATGCTTTGCAAATTTAACCTGAATAAGCGTTCCTCCGGCAAAATCAATACCATAATTCGGACCATGATGTATAACAAGAGATACAATACTGATCAGGATCAAAGTTAGGGAAAAAGCAAAAGCTTTGATCATTTTCCCTGTAAAATCAAAATTAATACCAGGTTTAATAAACTGCATTATCTGTTATTTTCCTTTTTTTTTATATGAAACTCTCGTTAAATTCCTTTAAAAATAAGAGTTTCCATATTTGTTGAGAGGCCGTCTGAGAGTCATCAGATCTGCCTCATGGACTTTTATATACTTAAGGTTGATACTTTTTTCCCGCTTAAAAAATAATCAAAAAGACTCTTTGATACTATAATTGCAGTAAAAAGACTTGAAACAATACCAAGGCCCAGTGTCACGGCAAATCCTTTAACAGGTCCTGTGCCATACTGGAATAAAACGACCGCGGCAATAAGGGTTGTAATATTTGCATCAAGTACCGTCAGGGTTGCCCTGTCAAAACCAGCATTTATGGCTGCAACGGGCGTTTTACCGGCAAAGAGTTCCTCCCTTATTCTCTCAAATATAATAACATTGGCATCAACAGCCATACCAATGGTAAGAATAATACCTGCAATACCAGGCAGGGTCAGCGTTGCCTGGAATGCAGCAAGCCCACCGCCTATGAGAATAATGTTCATGACAAGGGCAATATCAGCAATTAATCCTGCTTTCCTGTAATACATGAGCATGAAAAGAATAACCACAAGGCCGCCAATAATGGTTGACACTATACCCTTGCGGATGGAGTCGGCACCAAGCGTCGGACCAACTGTTCTTTCTTCAACAATTTTAACAGGTGCAGGCAAGGCACCAGCCCTTAAGACAATTGCAAGATCCTTTGCCTCGTCCATTGTAAAATTACCCGTAATCTGCGCCCTTCCACCTGCAATACGGTCCTGGATCACAGGAGCTGAATAAACCGTTTTATCAAGGACAATGGCAAGACGTTTTTTAATATTTGCACCGGTAATCCTCTCAAAAATCCTTGCCCCTCTTCTGTCAAATTCAATCCCTACATAGGGTTCATTATACTGGGATGCGATCTGCACCTTGGCATCGGTTAAAGAACTGCCGTCAAGTAGAACTCTTTTTTTAATGAGAAATGGAATTTTCGATGTCATCCCTGTTCGATAGTTCTTTTTTATCTGATAAAGAATCTCATCTCCTGGAGGCGGAGTACCTTTAAGTGCCTCATTGACATCCCCATCCTCATCAACAAGCTGGAAGGTAAGCCTTGCAGTTTTACCTATAAGCTCTTTTGCCCTTTTCGTATCTGTAATACCGGGAAGCTGTATAAGTATCCTGTTTTCACCCTGGATTCTTATGTCGGGCTCGCTTACTCCAAAAGCGTCTATTCTATTCCTTATGGTTTCCAAAGCCTGTTCCGTTGCCATTTTCTTTATGTTTTCATGTACTTTATCAGGAAGTTTTAAAACCATTATGGTCTGGCCTGAATCGCGTGTCGTTGAAGCAATTTTTAAATTGCTGAAATCATCGCTTAGCACCGAATTAAAGCCATTGATATTATCTTCACCTTCAAGTTTTACCGTAATACTGTTATCGGGATTACGGGATAATTCAAGATATTTAACCGATTTCTTTCTAAGGTCTATTTTTATTTCGTGAATCATCCTTTCAATTGTGGTTTCAACGGCTTTCTCATTTTCAACCTCTAAAGCAAGGTGCATACCACCCTGGAGGTCAAGCCCCAGGTTTATTTTTTTATGTGGCCATAATTCTGCATGAAACGTTGGCAGAAGATATACCAGCGCTGCAATTAAAACTGCCACAATTGTAAATTCTCTCCATGAAATTTTTTTCACTTCTATGACTCCTGTATATATGGGTATTTAATTTATTTGTCTTTTTTGTCTTTTTTGTTTTTTTTGTCAGATGCAGCAGGGGCAGCATTCAAAAGTGCGGCAATATTTCCCCTTGAAAGCTTTATTTTTACCTTTTCTGCAATTTCAATGGAAACACTTGTATCTCCAAGGGAGGTGACAGTTCCATGTATTCCCCCCGAGGTTATAACCCTGTCTCCTTTTTTAATATTATCTATCATTTTCTGGTGTTCTTTAGCTTTTTTCTGCTGGGGCCGTATTAACAGAAAATAAAAAATAACAAACATGAGTATAAGAGGCACAAAAGCTGTAAATCCACCACCGGCACCACCGGCACCTGCTTTTCCTCCCATTGCAAAAGCTGTATTAATCAAAATTAATCCTCCAAAGGTTATTTGCCTTGTTTCAAAGGCGGTTGTGCGGATATCCAGAGTGTTTCACCGTCAAACCTCAGTTTATCCAGATTTTTGTAACTAATCTCTTTTAAAAATGAAAAAACTTCTTTCATATTGTAAACAATAATTTTGCTTAAAGGATGAAGAAGATTGATATTGGTATCGATCTTCTTATCTATAATATTGTAGATAACCACCATTTTTTCGGAAAATTTCAAAACTTTTCCCATTCCTGAGCTAAATCCGCCGGCAACGGGTTCATCCGCCTTATCCGGTATTTTAATGCCCCTTGACCTGAAATATTCTTTGATCAGCCTGAAATGAATATTCCATAAATTATCTCCGGGATGTACAACATAAATTCCATATTCCCTGACCTTTGCAGGTTTTGTTTCACCTGAGGGCTTTATCTGTTCTTCAAAGACTTTTTTATTTTTTAGAAATGTCTTTTCAAGAATATCTCTCATGGATATTGTAATTTTTCCTACTTTAAAAGATTCATCCGATTTGATCACCATATCCAGACTGTTTTTAATCCCAAGCTTCTTTTTTCTGCGGGCCATAAGTTCTGTGAGTTTTTTGTCTTTATTAAGTTTTTTATAATCTATTTCAGGAAGTTCTTTTATTGTTCCCTTAACAATTATTGGATGATCAGCATTCATTGTACCGTTTTTGTTGACTTCTCCCTGAGTTGCCGTAAGTCCGGCAGCATTATGCCCATGGATAGGAGATTTTGTTCCGGTATTGTACAAAAAAAAGATGCTGGCAACAGCTATAAGTAAACCAATGGAACAAAACGCGATTAACAAACTTTTGTTTTTTCTGTTCACTGTGGTCATGCTTTTTCTCCGTTAAAGATATAGCTGCGACTGCTTGAAATACACAAAAGAAAAATTAATGTCAAGTGTCACATATGATTCTGCTCTCTCCGCGGATCATGGCAGGATCACCCTTAATGGATATTGAAACTTTTCTTTTTGATTCAATTTCCACAAGTTCTCCTCTTTTTTTATTTAAGAGGAAATCTGCCACATCTGTCGGAATAACGCACGTTACTGTTTTTATTTCTTCCTTTATGGTCTTTAAATTTAGCTGGCGCAGGAATGCAAGGCTTAAAGTTTCTATGGAAGGAACAATACCCCGGCCTTTGCAATGCGTACATATGTTAAAACTGCCAAAGGTTATTGCAGGTCTTAACCTCTGCCGGGACATTTCAAGGAGTCCGAATTGTGACAGGCCGCCCACCTTTGTCTTTGCCTTGTCGGACTTTAAAAATTTTTTTAAAGCCTTTGGAATTTCATTTTTATGTTTTTTGTCCCTCATATCGATAAAATCAACAACAATCAAGCCGCCGATATCCCTGAGCCTAAGTTGTCTTGCCACTTCTTCCGCAGCTTCCATATTAGTATTAAACGCAGTCTGCTCAATATTTTTTCCTCCCTTTGACTTGCCGGAATTGACATCTATGGCAACAAGGGCCTCGGTCTGGTCTATTACAATACCTCCGCCGGATTTCAATGGTACCTTTGTTTCAAAAATTGATGCAATCTGATCTTCAATCTGGTATTTTGTAAATATGGGTTTTCGACCTTTGAACTGTTTAACAATTTTCTGCTGCTTTGGCGCGATAACTTTGACAAACTCCCTGATTTCTTTAAAAACACAGGGATCATCAATTAATATCTCATTGACATCGGAAGTAAAATAGTCTCTCAATGATCTTACGGCAAGATTCTGTTCTTTATAGAGAAGTGATGGGGTAGGGGCTTTGATACCTTTTTTGTTAATTTCCTTCCATGCCCGCATTAAATATTTAACGTCACTTGTCAGCATGGTTTTTGTTGCCCCTTTGCCTGCCGTTCTTACAATGAGCCCAAAACCTTCTGCAAGTTTTATTTTGTCTAAGATCGCTTTCAGCCTTTTCCTCTCAGCTTCATCACTGATCTGCCTTGACACACCCCGTGTTGTACTGCCGGGCATCAGCACAGAAAGTCTGCCGGGAAGTGAAATCATGGTTGTGAGCATTGCCCCCTTGTGCATGATCGGGTCTTTTGTCACCTGAACGATGAGTTCCTGACCTTTTTTTATGATTTTTGAAAGGCTGCGGTCCCCGGCTATATTGTCTTGAAAATAATCGCTGTGTATCTCATTTTTCTGGAGAAAACCGTTTTTATCAGCACCATAATCAACAAATACAGCCTGGATACTGGGTTCCACTCTTGTTATCACAGCTTTATAAATATTGCCCTGGGTCTCTTCCTTTGATGCGTTTTCAAGATGGAAGCCTTCAAGCTTGTTTTCTTTAATGGTCGCAATCCTGCATTCACCTGAATCCAGAGCATTGATCAAAATTTTTGTTGCCATTAATGTTTTTTTTATCTCCTTCTGACTTCTTGCTTAAGTTTACTCATAACTTCGGTATTTTTTATATTCTTCTCTGTAACCGCTTTAAATATTAAATTAAAAGGCTCAAGTCAAATTATTTATTACATACCTTTATATATTTACCAAAAGGTTTCAGTCATTGATGAGAAAAAATATAGCAGATTAAAAATCTTAAGGGATGATATAACAATTAAAATTCATCTGCATTCTTCAACGTAAGATGTTAAAAAAATGTATTGTAATCTGTGAGGTTATGTTTAAAATCTGTTTCTGTTCAACTTATAAAATTTTCGATCCTAAGTTTCATGACTTCAAATGTGTTGGTCCACAGGTCAATTATCATCATTTTTTTCCACAGAATATCTCCACGGCCAAGCAGTATTTTAATACATTCCGAAGCCTGAATGGATGCAACAATCATGGCGCAATATGAGATATTTCCGGTTTCTGTTTCAACCCCGTGTGACCTGTTCCTGCTTTTTTTACCGTAAATAAGTTCATATCCAGGGTCTTCCGGGAAAAAAACTATTACCTGACCGGCTACCCCTGCAATGGCGCCTGATACTATGGGAATATCCGCTTTTTTTGCTGCTCTTTCCAAAACAAACCTTGAATCAATGGTATCAAGGCAGTCCACTGCAAGGTCAGATTTTTTTATTAAATCGTATAAATTGGAATCATCTGCATATTTAATTATTTGATTTACCTCAATACTTGAATTTATTGCATGTACCCTGTCAGCTGCAGCCCTGGCCTTTGGCTTTCCAATCAGATTCTCCGTGCTTAAAATCTGGCGGTTCAGGTTGCTCTTTTCAAAACTGTCACCGTCGATGAGTGTGAGATTGCCAACACCTGTTCTTGCAAGCATTTCACATACCCCGCCTCCAAGTCCTCCAAGCCCTATGATACTGACATGGCTTTTCATCAGCAGTTTCTGTTCCTTTTCGTTAAATGTATTAAAATTTCTTATATAACGTTCTTGAATTTTACATTTTTCAGCCATTTTTATCCTCCTCCCACAGGAGGAAACAGCCCGAGCCTGTCATTGTGTTTCAGGCAGTATGTTTTTTCCTGTTTCTTCCCGTTTACAAAGATCAGTTTTACTGAATTATCAGGAATTTTGAGGTCTTTCATGAGCATATCAACAGTTGTTCCCCCGGGCACTGGAAATGCATTTCTTTCTGAAGGAAGGAATCGGGTCAGGTTAACAAAAAAATTTAAATTAATTTTTATCATTTTCGGTTTACACTTTTCTCCTCTGCTGTTATTAATCAATTAAAATAATTTCTTCTCTTTTTTTAACCACCATGAGGCGGATTTGGTGACTATCAGACTGCCTCTGAGAATCATAGATTCTGACAGATATAGGGTCGAAGACGCGAAGCCAGCTTTTATTCTTAAAGGAACTTAGCAGAAGTTTCTTATAAAATAGCCATGAGGCAGGTCTTGACTGCGTTACAGTGCCTCAAAAAAACAGAGATTTTCACGAACATAGAAAAAATATTTGTGACTTTGTCAAAATAGAGTTCTTTCTTGTAAACTACCCCATGGCAGTTATATGAAAAAAGCTCGTAAATTTAAAGGGTTTATTTTTAAATTTGTCAGAATAGTTGATTCTTTCAGGTAGATTGAGGTAAATTCCGGGGTAAATTTGGTTAGATCGTGGTTAGTGCCTTACTCCTCAATCCCTGTACAAAAAACAGGAAATTGTGAAAAGGCGAATGGGTTGCGGGTATCGTCTGCTTTGGTTAATATCTGTCATATGGCTGCTATTTACAGAAAAAGAGCTGTAAAAAAATGAATAACTCTGAGAAAAAAATATTTTTTCATACAATAAGTATATTGCTGTCACTTTTTATGGTTAGTGTGATTATCCCTGCAAATGCCTTTGCAACCCAGATGCACAGCGGGTCAGAAGGGATAATCGTACACCAGCTTGGCCATCTTTTTTTTCTTTTTTCCATGGTGATTATTATATTTGCAATTAATGGCAAGGGCCTTGATAAAGAAAAAGGCTGGCGACTGATTCAATATTCTGCATTTTTATTTATCCTGTGGAATATAGATGCAATGTGTGCTCATTTTCTTGATAATCAGATTCATGCGGTTAAAGTTGAGCACATTTCACCGTGGATAATTAAAATAACAAACATACATAAATCGTCTGCACTTGATCTTATATATTATTTTCTTAAATTAGATCATATTTTCTGCGTTCCTGCTGTTTTTTTACTTTATAAAGGCCTTTCTCTGATTCTTGAAACGGAAAGAAAAAAATCAAAGTCCCATGCAAAGGCTTTGAATAAGGGGAAGACCGGTATATGATTATTTCTTATATTCCTGTTTTAATCGTGGATATCTTAGGGTCTGCACTCATGGTGATACTTTCCGTTGTATCCCTTCATACTGCAAAAAAGTTGAGAAATCAGGACCCTGATAATACTGTATTCCTTTATCTCCTGTGGATATGCACAGGTTTTACAATTTTTGCTGTATCAAGATCCATAGGGCATATTCTGCGGCAGCTCGTTATCTTTTTATCCATTGGCTATATCTGGACAGATATTGCGCCCTATACAGGCACCATAAACACGGTTTCTTTTTTTCTCGTGGGGTTGATAACACTTTTCTTTGAACAGATCTGGAAAATAAATGTAAAAATTTCTTCAGGCAGAGAGGAGCTTGAAGCTGCCCATTCTGAACTTGTGCGTTTGAACCAGAGCCTTGAAAGGCAGGTTGTGGAGAGAACAGAACGCCTTACTGCATCGGAGTATAAATGCAGAAGAATATTTGATCAGTCCCTTGATATTATCCTTGTTACGGACGCTGATTTTAGAATTCTTGAAATTAACCCCACCGGAGTTGAAATGACCGGTTACTCAAAAAATGAAATAATCATAAATGAGATGCCCGTGAGCAGATTTTTTGCCTCCGATGCTGAATGGGACAGGATAAGGGCTTCTTTTCTATCAAATGAATTTATCCTTAACGAAGAAACCGATTTTATTCAGTCAAACGGGATCACAATCAGAGTACTGATTACAGGTGCCATTGATTATGGAGCTTTCGGGTGTGAAAAGACTTTTCATTTTATTATAAAGAATATAAATGAGAAAAAACAGATGGAACAGCAGATTGCCCAGGCCGATAAACTTGCCGCCCTTGGAGAACTTTCCGCAGGGATTGCCCATGAAATCAACAATCCTCTCGGCATAATCCTTGGTTATACCCAGTTGATGATCAAGCAGGAATTAAAGAATAATAGTTCAGGTCATGATAGAACAGGCACATCTTACGAAGATCTCAAAACCATAGAGAAACATGTTAAAACCTGCAAAACAATTGTAAGTGATCTGCTTGCCTTCTCGAGAAAAGGGTCATCAAAAAAGACAATTCTAAATATAAACAATACAATACAGGATGTTGTCAAATTTTTAACCAATCACTCCGATTTCCGCAATATTGAAATAAAATCAGATCTTTTTTCAGATGAAGTGCTGCTGGTATCGGGCAATGAACAGGAGTTAAGGCAGGTCATGATAAACCTTATGATTAATGCCTGCCATGCCATGGAAAAGAACGGGCTGATTAATAAAAAAAAAAAAAAAAATGACAAAGAAAATATCACCATTAAGGTAAAGGATAATGG
>WGCX01000063.1 GCA_015493575.1 Desulfobacteraceae bacterium
CTATTTTACAGATTTGTTTATTAATTTTATTAATTTAATTGACATTTAAAGCAATAATGGGATAATAACGTCCGTATTATAACACCATTATGGAATTCATTGTAAATATCCATTGGAATTAATATTGAATAAATTGGGATGAAGATTAAAACAAAGGTTAAAATTCGTAATTAAAATTAATGAGGAGTAAAATGAAAAAGAATTATATAAATTTAAGAAACGTCTCAGCCGTTTTAATAATGGTATTTTCTGTATTTGTCTTGATTGGGGTCAGCTCATTTTCAGTACAGGCAGACACAGTTCCCCATGGAAAACTGATTATTTTTCACGCCGGCAGCCTTTCCGTACCGCTTGCAAAAATTGAAAAGAATTTTGAGGCAGAATATCCCAAAGTGGATGTTTTAAGGGAAGCTGGTGGCAGCACTAAAATGGCAAGAATGATTTCTGAAGTTGGCAAACCAGCTGATATTATGGCTGCAGCAGATTACAAAGTCATAGATGGAAATCTCATTCCACAATTTGCAGACTGGAATATAAGGTTTGCCACAAACCAGCTTGTCCTGTGTTACACAGATCAGAGCAGATTTGCAGACAAGATAAACAAAGATAACTGGTATAAAATCCTTCAGAAAAAAGGGGTTGAATGGGGACATTCCGATCCGAATCTTGACCCATGCGGATACAGGAGCCTCATGGTTATGCAGCTCGCAGAAAAATATTATGGTGTTAAAGGGCTTTATAATAAGTTAATTGCAAGCCGTCATAAAAAAAATATTCGCCCCAAGGCAGTTGAAATAGTTAATCTTCTGAAAACCGGTAACATGGATTATGCATGGGAATATCTTTCTGTGGCTGTCCAGCATAAACTTAAATTTGTCAAACTCAACGATCATATCAATCTTGGCAATTATAAATTTGACAAATTTTACAGCCTGGCAAGGGTTAAAGTAGCAGGGAAAAAACCGGGAACATGGAAAATCAAAAAAGGCAAATCCTGTACCTACGGAATCACAATGATAAAAAATTGTGCTAATCCCGTGGCTGCCAGGGCATTCCTCCAATACATGCTCTCACCTGAAGGCGGTCTTAAAGTCCTTAAGAATATGGGGCAGCCTCCCTTTGAACCATGCAGGGTGCCAACGGAAAAGATGATGCAGAAACTTCCCCGGGTGCTTAAGAAACTTGTTGTGGTAAAAAAATAAAAACAGAAATATCTATAATATGGCAAACTATGACAAAAAAGATGTTTTCTGGCCAGGGGTAATACTTTTAAGTATTCCCCTGGTTCTGCTTGTGAGTCTTCCCCTTGGGAAAATGCTGCTTCAGCCCAAACTCACTGACCTTATCAGCACTTTATATGATAAAGAGGTTATTGCCGCGCTTGGCCGAAGTATGTTTACAGCTCTTGTTGCCACCCTCTGTGCTGCTGTTTTCGGAACTCCACTTGCATATATCCTTGCAAGAAAGAATTTTTTAGGCAAAAAAATCATAGAGGGGTTTGTGGATCTTCCCATTATGATACCCCATCCTGTGATTGGAATTGCAATTTTAACTCTTTTCGGGCGGAACTGCTTTTTGGGAAAAATACTTGCAAAGGCAGGTATTGAGATCATGGGAAGCCTCACCGGGATTATTATTGTTTTAACCTTTGTGGGGTGTCCTTTTTATATTAATACCGTGAAAGCAGGTTTTGAAAATATACCCGTAAAACTGGAAAAAGCTTCAAGAAGTCTTGGGGCAAGCATGACATCAACTTTTTTTCGGGTAACTTTTCCCCTGGTCTGGAGGAGTATGATTTTAGGTTCTGTAATGTGTACAGCAAGGGCCATCAGCGAATTCGGGGCAGTTGTAATCGTTGCATACAATCCAATGACAGCACCGGTTCTTATATACGAGCGATTTACGGCATACGGTCTTAAATACTCCCAGACCATTGCATTCTGGCTCATAATAATATCACTTGGTCTGTTTATTGCCATGCGGCTATTTTCAAGGAAGAAAAGAATATCATGATTCGCATTGATAATCTCTCAAAACATTTTGCCGATTTCAGCCTGAAAAATATTAATCTTCAAGTGAAGAACAGGGATTTTTTTGCAGTTATGGGTCCCACCGGATCAGGGAAATCCCTTATGCTTGAGGCAATTATGGGACTTGTTCCCATTGATTCCGGAACAATTACCATAAATGGAAGAGATGTTACAGATTTTTCTCCTGATAAAAGGGGTGCTGCAATTGTATATCAGGATTATGCTCTTTTCCCCCACCTTAATGTGGAAAAAAATATTCTGTTTGGTGTTCGTTACCACGGGCTTTCCGATAAAAAAATAAAAACAAATTTTTCATTTCTTGTTGAAAAAATGAACCTTGGCCATCTTTTAAAAAGATCTCCTGTGGCACTGAGCGGAGGTGAAAAACAGAGAGTTGCCCTGGCACGCGCCCTTGTCATTAGTCCAAAGATACTTCTGCTTGACGAACCATTATCTGCCCTTGACCCTGTGCTGCAGGATGAATTAAAAAATCTTCTTAAAACCCTGCATGAAGAACTGGAAATGACATTTATCATGGTCTCTCATAATTTTTCAGATGTTTTTTTCCTCGCTGACAGGGGAGCTGTGATTCACAATGGAGAAATAAAACAGCAGGGGACAATATCTGAGCTTTTTCATAAACCGTGCTCACAATTTACAGCAGAATTCGTTGGAATGAAAAATATATTTCATTTAAAAAAATACAATGGTGCAGGCACTATGGCCATAATTGAAGAGCTTGGTTTAAAGATAACACCTGGCGTTAACCAGCATGAATATGCAGCACTGAGACCAGAGGATATTTCCATTGGAGATCAAAATAATATAAAAGATTCAACAATATTTGCAGGAGTTATTTCAAAACTTGCCTCCCGGGGTTTTTATTACGACGTTACAATTAAAATTAATAATACAGAAATTATGGCTCAATGGCCAAGGCATGACATCCTGATGCACGGTATCCAGCAGGGCCGTAAAGCCGTTATCTCCCTGCCTTTAAGCAGCATACATACATTTTAATCCATTTTTTTTATATGAAAGAGCTCACTTTTGACAAAGTAACTGATGCTCTTTTCACTTTATCACAATCTATGATTTTTTGATGCGCCGTAGCGCAGTTCAGATAGTCCTCATGCCCGTTTATTAAAAAAATCGTAGAGTGCTGCGGTAAAAAAACCTTAAATCCTGCTGCACGTCCCGGGCCATAGCATCAGCAAACTCGTTGCACCCGTTAAAAAAAATTGATTATCTGTTTAAATTCAGGTCACAGGCCGTATAGGTCATGGTGTTTTTTTGTAGATTTTGTAAAACTTATTCTTGCATAGATTTAAAAATAATGGTAGTTACCATTTTTATATTTATTCTATTCATTTTCGGGGCGTAGCGCAGCCTGGTAGCGCGCCTGCTTTGGGAGCAGGATGTCGGAGGTTCAAATCCTCTCGCCCCGACCAACCCCCTATTAAAATATTTCAATTTAATGTCAGGCTTTTTTTGTTTTTTTTATAAGAAAGAGCTCACTTCTGACAAAGTTACAAATACTCTTTCTATGTTTGTTGAGAGGCACTGTAACGCAGTTCAGATCCGCCTCATGGCGGTTATAAGAAAGAGCTCATTTTTGACAGAGTCACGAATGCTCTTTTTATATTCGTTGTGAGGCAAAGTAGCGCTGTCCAGCTCGGCCTCATGGTCGTTATATGAAACTCCTGTAAAGTACCTTGAATTATTAGATTTCCATTTTTTGTTGTGAGGCAGTCTGAGAATCACCAGATCTGCCTCATGGCTGTTATATACAGTTTTCTGACTTGACTAAAAAAATAGTGCATGTCATGGTAGTTGGCAGGGTACAATCAGGTTATGAAAAAAGGGATATATTTAGGGCCATCTGTAAAATGTTCTACTTTGGACAAATTCAGGAAAGTAGTATAAAATTCACGCCTTAAACTAAGGATCGAAAATTTTATAAGTTGAACGAAGTTGCTTGTCTTCCGGCCCATCTACTTCGTTGCATCAAAGGCCGAATACGTTGAGTATGCAACCTTTAATGCGCCTTGTACATGGGCCGGAATTCTGCGCTATTTCTGTTCAACTTATTTCA
>WGCX01000064.1 GCA_015493575.1 Desulfobacteraceae bacterium
CAACAGACGCATTCCGAACAGGTATAGCCAAAGCCTGGCTTCGTGCGCTCAGGCGTAGAAGTCAGAGAGGGGCACGCCTAAACTGGGAGCGGATGCAACGATTGCTAATGACCTGGTTACCCACAGCAAAACTGAAGCACCCATACCCTAACCAGCGACTTTGCGTGCCGACCCTAAGGTAGGAGCCGTATGAGGTAATTCTTCACGTACGGATCTGTGCGGGGGGTGCCGGGTAACCGGCATCCCTACCGCGATATATAATTACTTCTTCTCTCAAATAGTTTAATTCTAAAATAATCTTCCTTTGAGAATAGTGTCGAAAAGTGCTACCACTTATCTTCATGAAAGGAAACCATCGCAAAATGCTGGAGGCTATATTGGTTCAAAATCAACCAAAACCAATATCAAGTTTCGTGATATCGAAATATTGATAAAGGCACTTGGTGGTGAAGTCAGAGAAGGCAGTGGTTCACGAGTAGCCTTGGAACTTTCAGGAACAAGAGAATATGCTCATAGGCCACATCCAGGGAAAGAGGCGCAAAATATATCGTTGAGAAAATTCGTGATTGGTTAACGAGTCTGGAGGTAACACCATGAATAGTATGACTTACAAAGGATATTTTGCTAAAATCAACTTTGATGAAAGAGATAATATTTTTTGGGGAAAGGTAATAGGTATAAAAGACAGCATTACTTTTGAAGGGGAAACCGTCAAACAATTGACTGAAGATTTCTATAATGCTATTGACCACTATCTGGTTGACTGCAAACAAGAGGGGCGCACTCCAGAGAAACCTTATTCTGGTAGACCAACCCTGCGTATGTCTCCAAGTATTCATGCAAAAATAGCTTCAGCTGCTGCCCACACAGGTAAAAGCCTTAACAAATGGGTAACGGACACATTAGATCATGCTGTTCATTCTCACTGAGTCATTATCTACAACTCAAACAACCGTGTAATCGGCGTGCGTGTAATCGGGTGTAATCGGGGACAGACCACGATAAAAAACGAACGTAACGGCAAAAAGACAGTGAACAAATCATTTAACCCCGATCCAAGTGTAAGCTCCAAAGGGTTGCCTTTGCAATGCTTCATCCGTGTGATGTGAAATTATCACGCACGGTTCTTAGGGGGGAAGGAAGCCGCAAGGCTCCTGACCTACCCGGTGCATTTAAAAAACTGTATTGCATGGAAATATCTTTAATTATCATTCTTAGCTTCACGCTATTATTTGCAGTACTGCTATATTATGTTTTTATCGTTAAACGAAAGCATGATCTTGGCGCAAGGGGCATAGCGGGGATGATAGTAATGATAGCTATAATTGCACCAATTCTTTTAATGGTTCTTTTTAACCAATCTGGTGCAGAACAACGACTCAAAGAAATGGGGTTTAACCCACACCCTGATTTTACTGGTAGCATTGGAATTGCTACAGGTTCGGGAGAGAATCCTATTTGGATATTTTCAACAAATGCTGAAACTGAATCAATTGTACATTTTTATAAAGAAAGGGATAACCATGATGGTTGGTCGCTCATAAGTGAAAATCACAATCGATTATTTTTTATTAAAAAAGATAAAAAAATGTCAATCAGTGTCAGCAATAAAAAAGTATTTTTCACTTTAATACCAGATCAATAAACATGCCTAACAAATGCATAAAAACGGACAATTTGTTGCGCTTCGCTTCGCATGTAATCGGGGACAGACCACGATAAAAAACGAACGTAACGGCAAAAAGACAGTGAACAAATCATTTAACCCCGATCCAAGTGTAAGCTCCAAAGGGTTGCCTTTGCAATGCTTCATCCGTGTGATGGGAAATTATCACGCACGGTTCTTAGGGGGAAGGGGGCCGCAAGGCTCCTGCCCTACCCGGTGCCCAGAACAATGTACCACCAATATAAGTAATTTTTAAGAAATGGCGTAACTTGATACGTTACGGGTGTCTTGTTATTGTTGTATGATATGATGATATAAAAATCCTACAACTGAATAACGAGAAGCATGATCAAATCATTTAAACACAAAGGATTGAAGAAATTATTTTTCAAAAACATTCAGAAGAATGTCAACCCTCAACACGTTTCAAAACTTCTCCGTATTCTTGATAGGCTGGACGCTTCAAGCTGTCCCGAAGACATGAACTTACCAGGGTACAACCTGCATGAATTGACAGGAGACAGAAAAGGAACATGGGCCGTTTGGGTCAGTGGAAACTGGCGAGCGACGTTCATCTTTTCTGGAATTGATGCAATTTCTGTGAATTATGAGGATTACCATTAAGAATACTTAATTCTTTTCGGAGAAATAAAATAATGCTTACTCAAAGAAAGCC
>WGCX01000065.1 GCA_015493575.1 Desulfobacteraceae bacterium
AAATACATCTGAAAATTGTATAACAATCGGCTGCAAGGGACGGCAAACAGCGCGGCGGCTTTTGCAAGTCAGTGCCCCGCTGGAGGCGCAGAGGTAGTTTCAGGTTGGTTGCCCCGCATGTTTGCCGCCCCTGAGCCGTAGCGTTAGGCACGTCACATCAATCAAAAAGGAGAGAAGGTGAAATGGAAAAATCAAATGAGTATTCAGCTTTTGCAAAAAATGTGCAATCTGACGGGGCGAAGTATATCAACCTGTTTCATGTCATGTCTTTTTTCAACTCATTCTTACCTCAGGTACTCATTTGCCGGATGAACCATTTTTTTTGACAAAAACAAGTATAAATCCTACAATTGTCCATATTTTTGCAACCTTTAGAAAGGAGACGCAATGGATATTACCGGATATCAAATTAAAACCAGACTCAAGGTAAACTCACGTTCAATTATTTGCAAAGCAATCCGTATATCTGAAAACCAGCCGGTTATCCTGAAAATAACCCGGAAGGAAGACAACCGGAATATTGTGAAGTTCAAACATGAATTTGAAATTATAAATTTGTTGTACAAAAAGGGATTTAAAGAGAAATGCCTGCTTGAAAAGCATGGTAATGCCCTTGTTTCCATCTATCCTGATTTTGAAGGTGAAAGTCTTGATTTAATTTATAAACAAAAAAAACTGAACCTCGAAGATAAATTACAAATTTCCATAAAAATTACCAGGGCTCTCTCTGAAATTCATCTATCAGGAATTATTCACAAGGATATCAACCCATCCAATATCATCTATAATCACAAAACCGGACATCTTGAGATAATAGATTTCGGAATATCCACAACCCTTTCTCAGGAACACCTCCAAATTCAAAATAATGATATTCTGGGAGGCTCACTGGCTTATATCTCACCTGAGCAGACCGGCAGAATGAACCAGACGTTGAACTATCGTACAGATTTTTATTCACTTGGAGTCACTTTTTATGAGCTTTTCTGCAACCGTCTTCCGTTTCAGGCTGAAGATCCACTTGAAATGATTCACTGTCATATAGCGAAAGAACCGGTAGCTCCCCACATTGCCGATCCGGATATTCCAATAACAATTTCCATGATTATCATGAAACTCCTCTCTAAAAATAGTGCTGACCGATATAAAAGTTCTATGGGAATCATAGATGATCTTAATAAATCCCTTGAACAAATAAAGAAAAGTCTCATTAAGTCATTTATTCTAAGCCAAAATGATGTGAACGATAAATTCCATGTTTCCGAAAAGCTCTACGGAAGAACGGATGAAACCAGACAACTTCTTTCCGCATTTGAAAAAACATTAGATGGTGCCAACGAAGGTATGCTCATAGGCGGTTATTCAGGCTGTGGGAAAACGACCCTGGTACGAGAAATTTATAAGCCTATTACAGAAACCCGCAGTTATTTTGTTGAGGGGAAATTTGATCAGCTTACGGGAAACATCCCATACAGTGCAATTTTTAATGCTTTTGGCAATCTGATGCGCATCTATCTTTCACAAAGTTCTGATCATCTCGAAAAAAGACGTGACAGGATTTCCCGGGCCATCTCTCCATACGGACAGCTTATCATTAATCATTTACCGGAACTGGAACTTATCATAGGAAAACAGCCAACAGTAGCGGAACTTGGAACCATTGAAGCACAGAACCAATTTAATATGGTTTTTAAAAATTTTTTAATGGCCTGCTGTGATCCGGGAATTCCCCTGACCATTTTTCTGGATGATATGCAGTGGGCTGATCATTCTACATTAAAATTGATTGAACAGTTCGCCGTTGACCAGGATATTCGCAATCTCTTTTTTATAGGCGCTTTCCGCAGCAACGAGGTGAGTGCAAGCCATGCCCTTATACTTACTTTAGATGAGATAAAAAAGAGAGGCGGAGTCTATAACACCATTGAACTTGGCCCCTTAAGCCGATCCAATGTCAGGGATTTGGTTATGGATTCCCTGGAGACACCTAGGGAAAAAGCAATTCCTCTATCTGACCTTATTATCAGTAAAACCAATGGAAATCCATTTTTTGTCAATCAGTTTTTAAAAACTCTCCATGAAGAAAAAGCAATCACTTTTAATCATGACAATGGCTGTTGGGCTTGGGATCTGAACCATATTAATTCCATGGGCATTACGGATAATGTTGTTGACCTGATGGTTAGAAAACTTGCAAGACTGCCCGAATCAACAATCAATATTTTGTCTCTTGCCGCATGCATCGGCAATCGATTTGATCTCACGATGTTGTCTGTAATATGCAGAAAAGGGCTGGGCCAGAGCTATAATGATCTGCTGCCTGCTGAACGGGAAGGTCTTTTGCAACCCTTGTCAAACTTAGGATCGAAAATTTTATAAGTTGAACGAAATTGCTTGTCTTCCGGCCCATCTACTTCGTTGCATCAAAGGCTGAATACGTTGAGTATGCAACCTTCAATGCGCCTTGTATATGGGCCGGAATTCTGCGCTATTTTTGTTCAACTTATTTCA
>WGCX01000066.1 GCA_015493575.1 Desulfobacteraceae bacterium
AATTCTCTGCGGCAAGGTGAAAACCATGCCAGTTCACAAAAGAAGGCGGCATAATGTGATACCGTGCCACCCTGCCCTCCTTATTCAGTCTCACCCAGTGAAATGCCGCTCCCACCGGTGCTTCTGCCCATCCGACATCCGATCCTGCCATGATTTTTATTTTTTCTCTGATTTTGCCCGGAGGCAGGGAGACAGATACCTGGCGGATAAGATTTATTGACTGCTCAATCTCGCTGAAAAGCAGTCTCAGCCTTGCATAACCATCCCCTTCTTTTTCCCTTGCCACATTAAATTTAAGATCAATATTATAACCTGCATAGGGCTGTGCTGTCCTCAGGTCTGTTGAGACACCGGATGCCCTTGCAACAGGGCCCACAAGACCGTATGAAACAGCATTCTGTTTTGAAACGATTCCCACCTCTTCCAGCCTGTCAAGGAAAGAGCTTGTAAAACGGAGCAGCTCATAAAGTTCTTTGAACCTGTCAAGAAAACCCCACAGGGTTTCACTTACATCAAATGCCCTATCGTCTGAAATTCCGTGGTACAGACCGCCGGGAGCGTTAAGGCCGAAAAGATAGCGGTGCCCTGTCAACTCACAGCAGAGCCTTAAAAGTTCCTCCTCAATAATGGATGCCTGGGATGCTGCCACGCTAAGGGCTGTGGATGAACAGATTCCCGCAATGGCCGATGTATGATGTCTGATCCTCTCAAGTTCGGCAAAAAATACCCGCAATGATTTTGCCCTTGCAGGAGTATCTGTTTCTGTTATTTTTTCCACTGCCCCGCAGAATGCAAGGGAGTGTGCAAAGGCTGAAGTCCCGGAAAATCGTTCTGCCAGCAGAATAACATCTTCAATTGTTCTGCCCTGGGCTGTTTTTTCCACCCCGCGGTACTTGTAAAAAAACCTTGGAATGGTTCTGACAACATCTTCACCAACAGTTTCCAGTAAAAAATGAGCTGATTCGGCATGGTCGGAAAAAACAGGCCCTATGGGCATCAAAAAAGCTCCCGAAGCCTTTAAAATCCGTTTCGGTACCCATTTATGACTTTCCGATTGATAATTTTCCCATTGGTGATTTTCTGCCTGGTTATTTTCCGATTGGTGAGTTTCTAATTGGTTATTTTCCCATTGATAGCTTTCTTTTTTTTCAGGATAAGACTGCTCTGCATCAAAGGAATCCAGCATGGGATGCAGCCCCTTTGGCCATTTTTCATGGAGAACAAAATTTCCCAGCCGCGGGTGCCCCTCAAAAAAAAGTCCGAACAGATCTTCCATCTCACGCTCCTGCCAGTCTGCTGCATGTACCTGCAAACTGATACTTGGAATTCTTTTCCCTGAAAGGGGAAATTTTACCTCAACGTGTACCTGTCCGGCATCACGGGATGTATAAAAAATGTAACGAACACTCCAGTCAGGCGCATTCTCCTCCACAATCATGAAGGCAAAACTGTATCCCAGCCCGGAAAAAAGCCATGCACAGATTTCCGGCAGAAATTCAGGTTCAGTTTTTAGACGTAGAATCTGGGATTTTGAATCTGTTACAACTTTTACCCTGTCATTCCATTGCAAAGCCGCTATACCGGCCATATCCTTGAAATTCAATCCATTTTCATGTACAGAAATATTTTCATGTACAGGCATTTTTTCATGCACAGAAATATCATCATTTAATTTAGATTTCATCTATTTCACCTCCCCATTGAAAGTGCAGCAAACTGCATAAGCGTATGAATTGCGTGCGGATAATAGATACCGAAAAGAACAACAGGAACAACCGCAATGGCAAGGGCGAATTTGCAGGCAGCCGGCAAAACAGGCTTTGCAGCAGTTTTTTCAAGAGGAATGCCAAAAACCATCCCGTTGATATGTGACATTATCCCGCAGAAGGCAATGACAATAAAAAGAACAAGACCCCCGATGACAAGATAATGACCTGCGGCAAGTCCTGCCCTTATTATGGAAAACTCACTTACAAAAACGGCAAATGGAGGAGCCCCTGCAATGGCAAATCCCCCCACAAGCAGGGCTGCTCCTGCAGCAGGTGATGTACGGATCAAGCCACGTACACGGGAAATATCCCTGGTGCCCGTAACAAGAAGAGTTGCACCTGCAGCAAAAAAGCAGAAAGATTTGGTGATGGTATGCGCCACAATCTGGGAAACGGCACCAAGATTTGCAGCACTTCCTGCAAGGCCAACCGCCACAAGGATAATGCCCATATGCTCTATGGTTGAAAATGCAAAAAGCCTTTTATAATCCTTGACCTGAATCAGAAGAAAAGCAGCTGTTCCAACGGAAATCATTCCAAACGTAATAAGCCATGGTGATGCCATATTCCCTGAAATGGTCGTCATAAGCGGTACAAGCCGTATGATAATATAAAGGGCTGTTGTCGTTTCAATGCCGGAGAGCAGAGCACACACCGGAGAAGGCGCCTGACTGTGAGCATCCGGAAGCCAGGTGTGAAGCGGTACAAGCCCGGCCTTTGTTCCGAAACCGATGAGAATAAAAAGAAAAGCAGTTTTCAGGAAAACCGGCTGCATCTTTGGGGCGGCATGAAAAAGCTGTGACCATGTGAACTGATCCGTGCCGGTGAGTCTCAGTCCCCAGTAAAGTATCAATACACCCACAAGGGCAATGGCTGCCCCCATACAGGTCAGCACAACATATTTCCATGCAGCTTCAAGGGCTTCGGAACTGTTTTCAAATCCCACGAGAAAAACCGACAAAAGAGTTGTCAATTCAACGGCAATCCAGACAAGTGCCACATTGGAAAAAATTGGCACTGCAAGCATTGAAAGCAGAAACAGATTGTACAATGCATAATAAATTCTGAATTGTCCGGGCTCATATTCCGTTTCCATTTCCGTTTCCATTCTTTTCATATATCCCAATGAAAAAAGAGAAGCTGTAAACCCCACAAAGGAGACAAGCAGCACGATAAGAGCGCTGAATCCGTCACAGAAAAGCCAGCCGCCAAAAGCTATTGGCCCGCCATGTGCAGAAAGACCCGGAGCAAAAGCCATTGACGATGAAACTACAAGAACGGCAAAACTTCCGATGATGGTTGCCCGGGCACTTAGCATGTATCCTTTTACCGGTATTATACAGACAAAGGTTACAATAACAGGTATGAGCAGAATGATAAAAAGTTCCATATTTTGCTATTCCTCCTTCAGTCTTGTCATTCTTCCAACCAGGGTTGTGCCGGTGCGCTTGTTAATACTCCGTGTCAGAAGTCCCACAACAAGAGCTATGATCAAAACATCAAATGCCGCAGCAAGCTCTGCCATTAAGGGAAGATTGGGAGCGATGCAGGCGCCTGCGAGAAATGCCCCGTTTTCCATTGTCAAAATGCCAAAAAGCTGCGGTAATGCCTCTCTCCTTGCAATAACGGCATACCCCCCGATGAAAAGCCCTGCAACACCAATGGGCAGATTCACCCTTAAAAATGCACTGGGGTCTGTATTTAAAAGCGGGCGCACCATAAAATAACTGCAGATCACAAGCCCTGCAGATATGAAAAGCGAAACGGGTATATTAAAAACCTGGGTGATCTCCCGGCGGGCATGAATTTCATGGGTCAACATGTGATAAAGAAGCCACGGGATTAAAAATGCCTTGGTGAAAACGGTTATTCCGGCCACCACAAAAAGATGTATTGACGAATATTCATATCCCAGGATACAGGCTGATCCTGCAAGAAGAATGGACTGGGCAACAAACAACCGCAAAATTCCGATCACCTGCCGCATTGCCACTATACCGAACACCGTGAGAATAAAAAGGCCGCCGGCAAGGGCGTTAACCTGAATCATTTTACCTCCTGTTTTCTATTTCTTTTTATATGAAACTCCTGCAAAGTACCTTAAATTATTAGAGTTCCATTTTTTGTTGATAAGCAGTCTGTGAGTCTTCAGATCCGCCTCATGGCGGTTAAACAAAAATTACAATTCAATAAGCTGTATAACAACTGCAACCACTGAAGTTACAAAAGCTGCCACCATGAATTCACTGATTCTGAACAATCTTAACTTGGAAAGGGAAGATTCAATAACAACGAGAATCACAATAAACCCAAGCATTTTCAGCAGAACAAGTGGAATTGCAAGTAAAAGTTCAAAGAATGATCCGGTGGTGGCAAGCCCCCAGGGACAGACAAGAACATTAAGAAAAATGCATAAAAGAACAAAAAATTTCATGCAGCCGCCCCATTTCATCAGCGCTGCACCACGGCCGGAATACTCCAGCCCCTTTGACTCGTCTATCATGGCAAGTTCAAAATGTCCCGAAGGGTTATCAACGGGAATACGTCCGTTTTCCGCAATAATAAGCATCAGAAAAGCAAGCATGACAAGCACATGTGCCGGTGCAAAAAAATTTGCAATCGGGGTCACCCACGCCTGCTGTACAATATATGGAATTGTGGAACCAGCCACAAATGACACGGTGAAAAAAACAATCATAAACACAGGTTCGGCAAGAAAGCCCACCATCCGTGTTCTGCTGGCTCCCATGGCACCATAGGGATTCCCGGTATCAATGGCGGCAAGGGTGGCAAAAAAACCGCCAAGTGCGAGAATTGAGCCTCCGGCAAGCATATCACCCATAAATGCGAAAAAAAGTGGATAACTTGTCAGCACCGGGATCAGCAGAGTTACAAATATTGGAGCAGTAAAAACCATGTAGGGCGTGAACCGGAAAATCCACGAACTTTCCTCGGATATGATCTCATCTTTATGAAAAAGCTTGAAAATATCACGGTAAGGCTGAAAAATGCCCGGCCCCTGCTTGGATTGAACCCGCTCTTTGAGACGGTCAAAAACACCTTTTACAAGCGGTGAAAAAATCATAACCACAAGAACCTGAATAATATTAAATATAATTTTCTGCGCCATATGTTTCTTCCTCTCCTTTTCAATGTCACAAATTCTAAAGCAAGCTATGCCCGCAACCCATGTGCCTGCCTCAATTTTCTGTTTTTTTTATAAGAAAGAGCGTACTTTTATAAAGTAACTGATGCTCTTTTTATTTTCGTTGTGAGGCAGTGTAACGCAGTCCAGATCTGCCTCATGGCAGTTATACAGATTACGGGATCATTACAATGTTAAAAATTGCTGTACTGACCATGGATGATGTAAATATTCATGGATGTCAGTTACATACGCTGCAATATTTCCCAAAGCAGAAGTAATGATCATAACATCGTATTAAAATTATCCATATATGAATGCACAGCATTAAACAATAACATGAAATTACACCGTAATCATACAAGACATATGCTATAAAATAATGGCGGGATTTTTCACCTGTCCCCATTTGACTGATAAACACAATCACACCAAGGCAAAGGAAGCAATGTGAAATATAGCAGTCCGGCACTCTGTCCGGATTGGGCATAAAAAAACTCCCGCAATTTTCACTGCGGAAGTCATGATAAAGAAATTAACTGCATTCCTCCCGCTTTTCCGTAAATCTATGCAGGAGTCATTAGCAATTAGATTGCATTTTGTGTATGTTGAATTTACAGGGTGAACTCCATCACCCCTCTACAAAAAATGTACGGCATAATTAACATAACAGTTTTTATTTGTCAAGCTTTTGGTCAAGCTTTTGCCAAAATTCTGTCCACCTTCCATAGCAGAATGTTTTTCCCGTCACTTTTACAATATCCTGCATACGGCAGGCAGGTAAGATACCCATGTAAAAAATACAAAATGATAAATTTGCTTTTTATAAATTCAGTATGCTATAAGTCAGTGTGTTGTAAGTGGGAAAAAACTGAAACAAAATGGAAAAATATGTTTTCTTTAACTACTCTTAAATCAATATTCTACTTTGTAATTGCCGGTTTGTGTGAAATAGGAGGGGGATATCTGATATGGTTGTGGCTGCGTGAAAGTAAACCTGTTTTTTATGGTTTTGCAGGAGCAGTGGTACTTGTAATTTATGGAGTAATTCCTACTTTTCAGCCTGCTGATTTCGGTAGAGTTTATGCAGCATATGGAGGAATATTTATTGTTATGTCAATTCTCTGGGGTTGGCAGGTCGATAAGATAGCACCGGATAGATTCGACGTGATCGGTGGACTGGTGGCTTTGATTGGTGTGGCTATTATCATGTATTGGCCAAGGGGTTAGGGAACCATTGCATAATGCATTTTCTGCTCAATTTGAGGACATACCTGAAAAAACAATAGAGCATTAAAGGCCTTATAGCATTAAAGAACTTATTTTGCCTTTCCCCAATTTATTGTTTGTTTAACGGGAATTGAGGAGTAAGACACTAAACCATTTTGCCCGAATGGTGCCGCGAAAATGGTATCCGGGTAGAATATTTTTTACATCATTACGGTATTGGTGACAGCGAATAAAAGGTGATTTTACATGGGTTTTAAAAGCATACTTTTTAAGGAAAATGACGATCAGATTAAATCAGAGTCACTTAATATGCCGGAATTTTTTACTGATCTGAATCTTGATCAGATTGTTCATGCCGTAACCCACGGCAAAGAGGGATATAATTTAAAACCGTTTTTCTACACCCCGCTGAACAATGTTGATGCCATTTTATACAGGCAGGAAACTGCACGGAACCTTGAAAACAAAGAACTGAAAAAGGCCGTAGAATCTTTTTCCCGGAAAATGATACTTATGCGGCGCTATCTTTCCCTGATTGAAAAATTGTCCTCCGGATTTCATAAGCAAGGCTGGTTTCTTGAATCGGTGATTGTTTATTGCGATGCCGTTAAATGTCTGTCCCGCGATATGTCCGGGATAGTTCTGAAATCAACCGGTCTTATAGCTTTTCGAAATTATATAAACAGCTATGTTGATTCTGAAAATTTCACCACTCTTGTTTTTGAAACACAAAAAATCAAACATGACCTGTCCGATATAAAATATTGTGTGATAATAAAGGGAAGCAGAGTCACGGTCTGCAGATACCAGCAGGAAACCGATTATAGTATCGAAGTTGAAAAAACATTTAAAAAATTTAAACAGGGAGCTGTGAAAAGTCATCTTTCCGATATTTCCATTGCATCGGGGATGAACCACGTTGAAGAAAAAATACTGGAAATTGTGGTAAAATTGTACCCTGACGTATTCTTTTGCCTTGACAATTATTGTAGAAACAACAAAAAATTTTATGATAATACCATAAATCGTTTTGACCGTGAGATTCAATTTTACCTTTCATATATTGACTATATATCAGGACTAAGACAATCCGGATTAAAATTCTGCTACCCTGCGATAAACAGCACAAAGAAAAAAATACATGATTATGAAGGATTCGACCTGGCTCTGGCCAAAAAACTTTTATCAGAAAAAAAAATGGTTGTATGCAATGATTTTTACCTGAAAGACAAAGAACGTATTCTCATAGTATCCGGCCCCAATCAGGGAGGAAAAACAACTTTTGCCCGTACTTTCGGCCAGTTGCACTATCTTGCCTGCCTTGGCCTGCCTGTTCCGGGCATAAAAGCGCAATTGTTTTTGTTCAGTTCGATATTTACACATTTTGAAAGAGAAGAAAATATCAGAAATCTACGGGGAAAACTTCAGGATGACCTGATACGAATACACTCCATTCTTAAAAAGGCCACACCGGAAAGTATCATTCTCATGAATGAAATTTTTACTTCAACCTCACTGCAGGATGCAATTTTCCTAAGCAGAAAAGTTATGGAAACAATAACAGAACTCGATGCGTTGTGCGTCTGGGTTACTTTTATTGATGAACTGGCATGTTTTAACGAAAAAACTGTCAGCATGGTGAGTACGGTTGTTCCTGAAAACCCTGCTGTCCGGACATTTAAAATTCTAAGAAAACCTGCCGACGGACTTGCATATGCAATTACCATTGCCGAAAAATACCAGGTCACTTACACCCGGTTAAAGGAGCGTATAAAACCTTGAAAACCTTTCTCATGTATCGGGATCATGACGTTGATCAAAGGGGCAGATTACCTGCCAACGTGCAGATACTGACAAATGACCTTGAATTGGAAACACTTTTTGATGCAATGGCTCTTGGAGACAATTTCATATTTGAGGTGACAAGGTTGACAGTATTGAGCGGTATGAATAATGATATTGATACCATTGAGTACCGGCAGAATATTTTAAAGGACTGTCTTAAAAACCCCTCCATCGTAAGGGACCTTTACCAGATACCAATAGAATCCATTGAAAACAGAAAAAGGCATTGGTACGGCATTTTCAGCGATTATCCAAGCTCCATACTGTCGGGGTCAAGATCAATGATGCAGATGTTTACAGAACTGCTGAAAAAACTGAAATACATCGCGGATAATCATGCAGACAAATTTGAATCCGAAGGGTTTTCAAGATTTTACTCCATGATACAAAAAGAGCTTGATGATGATTATTTTTCAATCATGGAAACCCATTTAAAGGAGCTGAAATTCCGGGATGGTGTTCACATAAGCGCTGAACTGGGTAAGGGTAATGAAGGAGAAAATTATATACTCCGCAAACCAGATCAAAAAAAACTCAACTGGTTTGAACGGATAGTAACAAAAAAACCAAAATCCTGGTCATTCAGTATTCATCCGCGTGATGAAGCAGGCTCAAGAGCACTTTGGGATCTAAAAAATGTTGGGATAAATCGTGTGGCAAACGCCCTTGCACAGTCCGCTGATCATATTGATAATTTCCTTAAAGTTCTGCGGTTCGAACTTGCATTTTATATAGGCTGCATGAATTTACATGAACAGCTTGCCGGAATTGGAGAACCTGTATCCTTTCCAATGCCGCTGCCCTGTGACCGGCGGGAGTACTCCTGCAGGGGATTATACGATGTCTGTCTTGCACTTACCGTAAAGCACAGGATAACGGGAAACGATATAAACGCATCGGACAAGGATCTTGTGATTATCACAGGCGCCAATCAAGGCGGGAAATCCACCTTTTTACGGAGTGCAGGCCTTGCTCAGATGATGATGCAAAGCGGCATGTTTACCCCGGCGGATTCATTTTGTGCAAATATATGTAACGGTATTTTCACTCACTACAGAAAAGAAGAGGACTCAAAAATGCAAAGCGGGAAACTCGATGAAGAACTCTTCAGAATGAACGACATAGCAGGCAGTATAAGGCCAGGCTCCATAATCCTGTTTAACGAATCGTTTTCCGCCACAAACGAAAGGGAAGGCTCGGAGATTGCCTGCCAGATTACACGCGCCCTGATGGAGAAAAAGATAGTTTGCTTTTTTGTTACCCATTTATATGAATTCCCGCGGAGTTTTTACGATAAAAAAATGAAAAATGTCCTGTTTCTGAGGGCTCAAAGAAAAGCCGGCGGCAAAAGGACATTTAAATTAATTGAGGCAGAACCCATGCAGACAAGTTACGGGGAAGACCTTTATGCCAACATATTTGGAAAAGACCGTTAAACAAAATTCACTTCTTCCGGTCAACTTTTACTATTGACTGCCATTATAAGCCAGCTCATAATCGGGCTATCGCAGGTTAAATTCATTCGTTATAATTTCCCGGCACTTGCACTTCTGAATTCAATATGGTAGTTTTCTGCAATTTATTCATATGAAACAGTACGTCAATTTTTTCACCTGTTTCATGATTTGTTGAGTGACGGGCCTGGAGTAAAAATCAGATCCTCCTCATGGCAGTTCTTATGAAAGCGCTGAGCTTTCAGCTTTTTATAACTGCCATTAGGCAGATCTGAAGACCCTCAGACGGCCTCACAACCAATATTGGGCCGAAGGCGCGAAGCCAACTCTCATTTTTAATTTTTTTTACAGGAGTTTCTTACAAAACCGATATCCAGGGAGATATAATGGCAAATTTACTGGCAGTTATGGAAACAAGCAAAGGTACAATCAATATTAATTTATTCTCAGATCAAACACCGGTTACCTGTGGCAATTTTGTAAATCTTGCACAAAGAGGATTCTACAACGGACTTAAATTCCACAGGGTAATTGAAAATTTCATGATACAGGGTGGATGCCCCTTTGGCAACGGTATGGGCGGCCCTGGATATGAATTTGAAGATGAATTCAAAAAGGATCTCAAGCATGACAGGCCTGGCGTACTTTCCATGGCAAATGCAGGGCCTGGAACCAACGGCAGTCAGTTTTTCATCACACATATTGCGACTCCGCATCTTGACGGAATGCACACTGTATTTGGTGTAGTAGTGGGTGAAGAAGATCAGAAAGTTGTTGACAGCATTGCACAGGGCGATACCATTGAAAAAGTTACCATTAAAGGTAATTCAGGTTCACTTCTGAAAAAAATCAAGGCAAAAGTGGATGAGTGGAATAAAAAATTAAACAAAGCGTTTCCAAAACTTTCGAAATAACAAAAAAAATGCAGAAACGGCCGGAGCTTAAAAACCAGCTTCCGGCCGCAACTTATTTCATCTCCGATCCTTAAAAATATTCAATACATAATATTTAAATTATGCGGGCCTTACAAACATAAGCCATAATTGACACAGAGAAATGGAAATGATCATATATGGAAACGCTGTTTTCATAAAAGCCCCAAAAGTGGTTTTGTACCCCTTTGAATCGGCAATACCGATTGTAACAACATTGGCTGATGCACCGATCATTGTTCCGTTTCCACCAAGACATGCTCCAAGTGCAAGTGCCCACCACAGTGTATTTGCCGAACCCGGAATCACCTGGCTTAGATATGCAACAATTGGCAACATGGTGGCTGTAAAGGGAATATTATCCACAAAAGCAGACATGATTGCGGAAATCCAGAGAATAAAAGTAAGTGCCGCCATGAAATTACCATGGGACAGATAAAGAATCCAGTTGGCAACAAGATCGAGAAGCCCGGTTGATTCCACAGCGCCAACCAGCATGAACAAAAAGATAAAAAACAGCAGGGTCGGCCATTCAATATCTTTTTCAATGAGCCTTATAAGATCGACTTTTTCCGTGACAACCGCATAGGAAAACAAAAGAGCGGCACCGGTTAATGCAGCCACAGAAACTTCCATATGCCAGAAGTTTTCAGTGAGGAACAAAAAGATCACAAAAGCGAGGATAATCAAACCAATAGTTAAAAGTTTCTTGTCGGTTATTTTACATTCTTCCTTGAGTTTCCGGGTAAAATCGGCGATATTGTCAACCTTTATTTCATCAAAATGCCTGCCCCATACAAATTTGGTGTAAATGACAAGGGCAATAAAAACAATTGCACATATGGGACCAAGGGCTTCCACAAAATGGAGAAAGCTTAAATGGGCAAATGAACCTATGAGGATATTGGGGGGATCACCAATCAAGGTTGCAGTTCCTCCGATATTGGAAGAGAGAATCAGAGGCATGAGCATATAGAGGGGATTCAAAGACAGGGCAACACATATTTCAATGGTAACCCCGGTTAAAAGCAGCATGGTTGTGACATTATCGAGAAACCCTGACGTGACAGCAGTAAAAATCATTAGATACAGGCACAGCATAAACACATTACCCTTGGCAAGCCTGTAGGACTGGTAAGCACACCACTGGAAGAAACCTGTCTCCTTTAACACCCCGATAATAATCATCATACCCATTAAAAGAAATATAACATTCATATCAATGGATTTTATGGCAGCTTCGTAGCTTAAAATTCTATATGCAGGATTAATTGTTCCTGCTGTATATGAAATGATCAGCATAATGGTGGCACCGGTCATGGCTGCAAGGGTTCGATGGAGAAATTCAAAACTGATCAGAATATAGGCGAGGATAAAAACCCCGGTTGCTATCCAGAAAGCAGGACCAAGTGTTCTTTCCAGAGTGATATCTTCACTGAAATATAAATTTTTACCGGATGAGGCAAGGTCTTTTGCCTGAACTTTCATCTCCTTTTCCACATAACTTGCCTTGTGGGCCTTAATTGTAATTGTGGAATAAGGTATCTGATCTTTATCAATGGCGACTCTCGATATAAATTTACCATTTTTAGCTGTCTCAAGGGCCTCCACAAAACTATTATTCACCAGAACATCTATTTCAGCTTCATCCACAGGCTCATGATGGGCATTAAGGATTATACCGGAAAGATGAACAGTATAAGGATTTGTTGACAGCTTAACGGTTTTATCCTGAACAGTTTCAGACCCTGCCCAGGATAATGAAACAAAAACAAACAGAAAAAGAACAGAAAAAAGAACAGATAGAAAAATTCCATCTCTTTTTAAGCAACACATTGATTTTTTCCTCCTGATAAAATTTAATTATCCAACAAACATTATCCAACAAACATTATCCAAGCACCATGGTACAATCCATGACCATGATAAAATCCGAAACCAATTAAATTTGATAGCCATAGCAGATTTAATCTCACTATACAAGAAAATATCCTTAATTTATAATAACCCTGATGATTTAATTTATTTCTCATCTCATATTTCCATGTTTTTTTGACAAAAGAATTAAAAAACCTTTTAGGTTCCGGCTTGTCCAGGCCAGGTTACGTTTACCGGATTTTGATTTTAAATCAGCACTCTCAATAATTCATCACGCTATCCCAATAATTCATCACGCTAAATTAATAGGAGTAAATTAAAATATTTTTTGCTTGACATTGCATTTGTCTATGAATATATAAATCATTTCATACACCAGATGCGTTTAGATACATTTTTGTTTGTTCAAAAATTTACTTTTTTGATCTGCTTTATTA
>WGCX01000067.1 GCA_015493575.1 Desulfobacteraceae bacterium
AAGTAGAGGACGGTGTATTTCGAAATAATTATTTTTTTGCGTGACCCTGAATTTTTATTTCAGTCCTGCCGGAGTGAAGACTTGTTCAATCCTGTCAGAACAGAGGATTTGTGGAAGGTTTTGACCGGCGATGACGGTCCTCATCACCGGTCAATTGACAGTTTAAATTACTGGATAAGACGATAGGGATAAGCCCGTTTTGTCCAGGTACTTTCCGGAAACTCCTTTGCTAACTCTTGATATGCCTCTTTAAGGGGTTTAGGATCACCACTGCTCTTGTAACGTGCGACCCCTGTATGAAACAGGGCCTCGGGCACGGCATCGCTGTCTGCATGGTCGGCAAGGATTGCGGCATAATGATCAAGTGCCTTGGTGAAATCATCCTTGTGAAAATACATGTTGCCGATACCTAAAAGCAACGAAGGAATGAACTCCTCAGGGCTAAAAAAACCAACGGTTGCCTGGTGCGTGTGCCCCTCCTGATCAAGAATAAAAAGCGCCGGTGTCCATGCCACCTCGTATTCGTCGGCCAATGGTTGCCGGTCCGAGGGGATCCGTAATGGAACCAGATTCCGGTTTATAAAGGTAATGACTGCATCATCGGGATACGTAACTGCATCCATCTGTTGGCAGCCGATTCAATTTGGATTGAAAAAGTCCAGTAAAATTGCTTTGTTTTCTGTTTTCGCCCGGTCAAGGGCCTGCTCCATCTCTGTTAACCAGCTGATTGTTGCACCCATAGTGAACCTCCTGTTGATAAGGCTTGAAAGCCCCGTTTGTTGAAAAACGGATTGTTCGCTCCCCTTCTCAGTAAAATAGGGATGCGTGAAAAATTTCCTGTCGACACACTCTTTCTGCGAAATATTTTTTACCACAAAATAGGATAAAAAAGTTTCCGCACGTATGCCGTGAGTTATTTTCATGTATACAAGACATGTAATGAGTAACCTGGAAATGTCAAATCATAAATCACCGGATAATGGTATATTTTATCTGTGTAAAAAGATGAATTTTGAATGGGACAAAATGTATCACTCCCTTGACCATGGAACATAGTGGTATTATCTTTTTTGTACAAAGGTTCGGTTGTCCCCTGATTTCGGCGGACAAAAAATCGAGATAATCTTTAGGCCACCTTGAAAAATTCTACTTTTTCAAGGAACCCTTTAATCAGGAAAAAACAGGAGGATAATTATGCATGATAAACAGGAACTGTGTTCAAGGATTGTGGATATGTACCCGGAGATCGGGCAATGCGACATTGATGTCGCGGTCGATTGGGACAAGGAGAAAAATGCCTGGGTCGTTGATCTGGCAAAAGACAACCACCAGCTCAAGCATTACCTGGAGGAAACCGATGCTGAAAGTTGTATGGAAGGCAAGCAGTGCGTTTCGCTGGGGCTTGAGATCGCCCAGCTCGTAAACAATATCAAAGGTGAGCAATACTAAAGGGCCGGACAAAAAATAATAATTATTTCGTCCCGCCTTGCCCGTTGTCTTGATTTACCATTCTGAAAAGGGTCCCAAACTCCCAATATGCGACCCTTTTTATCACTCAATCCCGGCATGAAATTCGGAGTATTATGGGATTTTTTTATGATCCGGAAGGATTGAAGTCTGTTGCCGCTGAATTTTTCACGGTAATGGAAATAAAACAGAGAGGTGGATTATGTCTGTGTTGGAATGTACAGGAAAAACGGTTGAGATTGATGAAAATGGTTTTCTCGTCAATTCGGAAGAATGGGATGAAGATGTCGCCCGGTCATTGGCTGCTGCGGCAGGCGTTGATGCGTTGAATATGGAGCAGTTGGAAATAATAACCTTTATGCGAAAATATTATTTGAAGTTTAAGGCATTTCCCCTGTTAGGCCAGGTTTGCAAAATTGTCCATCAGCCGGGAAAATGTGTTAATGAGCAATTTATTAATCCTGAAAAGGCTTGGAAGATAGCTGGATTGCCGAAACTTGACGGGATTCATTTCATCACCCTGGATGGAGAAAATTATAGCATGGAAGAGTGTTGCTGATCTGTTGGGATACGGTAACGGGCCAAAAAATTGTGGACCGATTCGCCGGCCGGGAAACTCTTTAGTCCCTGAGTTCCCGTATCCACTGTTCACTCTCGGCCCTGGTGGGAATCAGACCGCAACTTTTGAGTTCGTTGTTTATCATCAGGG
>WGCX01000068.1 GCA_015493575.1 Desulfobacteraceae bacterium
CATTATAATTGTTGATGAGGCCTATATTGAGTTTGTCCGTGATAAAAGGGTTTTTAATTCCCTTGAAAATCCACTTTTTGATCCCAGAATTGTCTGCCTGAGAACTTTTTCCAAAGCCTATGGCCTGGCAGGTTTCCGTGTGGGTTATGGAATAATGGATACAAAAATAGCGGAGATCCTGCACAGAATAAGGCAGCCTTTTAATGTTAACTCCCTTGCCCAGGTAGCAGCTGCAGCTGCACTTGACGATAAAGAATTTCTTGAGAAAACCATTACGGAAACACATGCGGGGCTGGATTTTTTAAGGGCAGAACTAGAAAAAATGGATTTAGAGGTCCTTCCCACCCAGGCTAATTTTTTCATGGTGGATGTTAAACGCTCTGCTTCTCTTGTTTTTGAGAAGATGCTGAAACACGGTGTGATTGTCAGATCAATGAAATCATATGGTTTTGAAACCTGTATCAGGGTAAGTACAGGCCTTGCCCGTGAGAATGCAGCATTTATAAATGCTTTAAAGGATGTGCTCATATAACTGCCATGAGGCAGATCTGGAGACTCTCAGATGGCCTCAAAGAATCAAAGATTCTGACAAATATAGGGCCGCAGGCGCGAAGCCAATTCTTATGATTAATGGTACTTTACAGGAGTTTCTTATAAAAAAAGGCCATGAGGCCGAGCTGATTAAAAAATATAGAAAATGTAACCAGGTAAACCCAGGATACCTTAAGAACCCAGGACACCTTAAATAATGAATAAAAAAATAGTTACCATTGACGGACCGGCAGGAGCAGGAAAGACAAGTGTGAGTTATGCCCTGTCAAAGCGGCTTGGCTGGATTTATGTTGATACCGGGGCTTTGTACAGGGGAGTTGCTTTTGAAATTAAGAGAGCGGGGATTAACTGGCAGAAAGAAAATGAACTGAGAGCATTACTTGATGATATGGAACTTGATTTCATGATGGAAAAAGGGTGCCCCGTTCTTATAAGTTCAGGAGAGGATATAAGCGGGAAGATCAGGACTGCTGATATTGCCATGCTGGCATCGAGTGTCTCTGCAATGCCTGTTGTGCGTGAGGCTCTTTTGAGTATTCAAAGATCTCTTGCCCTGAAAAACAACGCTGTCTTTGAAGGCAGGGATATGGGAACGATTGTTTTTCCCGGGGCTGATTTTAAATTTTTTCTTTTTGCGGACCTTAAAATACGGGCACTAAGGCGCTACAGGGAAATGAAAAATGAGAATCATGACCTTGAAAAGGTGGAACATGATATGGAGAAACGGGATAAAAATGATTCTCTTCGTGAGTGTGCACCGTTAAAGCCTGCCATTGATGCTGTTATGATTGATTCCACGTACATGACATTAAATGAGGTTGTTGAAAAAATATTTGATATAGTCAATGCCAGGTTATAATATTTCATATATTGGATATATGAGCAGGTGTAGGGGGTTGTTTTTAAATACGATAATTATAGGATTTATGTTTTTTATAAGAAAGAGCTCTATTTTGACAAAGTAACAGATGCTCTTTTTATGTTTGTCAAAATCTCTGATTTTTTGAGGCATAGTAAGGCATTTCAGATCGGCCTCATGGCAGTTATATAATTTAATTATAACAGTTTTACAGTAGTTTCATAGTTTGCTGCTGCCGGAAACAGATGGCAGTATATTTGTGTTTCCGGTGATTAAAAGAGGTTTTTATTTAATTTTCGTAAATTTTCTATTGTCTTCCAATTTTTCTTCTGTTATTAAGAATAATTACACTTTTTTCCAGTGGGGATAAGTGTAAAATTTGATTAAGGGGAAAAAATATTAATGAATGACAACAACATTGCTGAAACAGACGAGAACATTGAAATGAACACTGAGCATTTAGAGACCGCCGTAGATTCCAGTCCTGGAATTACAGAACAAGAGACAAAAGAAGAAATAATGGATACTGAAGCACCTGAAGCTGCCGAAGAGTTAGAACAAGCTTTACCAGTTGCCGATGATTTGACAGAGGAACCTCAAACTTCAGATAACTTTGAAGAAAAGTCAGATTCTGCCGTTGATGAAAAACCTGAAATTACAGGTGAAGAAACAATGGAAGAATTGATGGGAATTTACGAGGAGAGCTTTAAGCGCTTTGAGGAGGGACAGGTTGTAACCGGTACCATTATTGCTGTTGATAAGGATTATGTCCTTGTTGATGTCGGGTACAAATCCGAAGGACGGATCGCTATTAATGAGTTCAGAGATGAAGAGGGCAATGTCAATGTCAATCTGAATGACCGTGTTGAAGTGATGGTTGAAGTATGGGATGAGGAAGCTGAAACTGTTATTCTGTCCAAGGAAAAGGCTGCAAAGGTTAAGGTATGGGATGCCATCAAAGATATTTACGATGCAGACGGTACAGTTGAAGGTGTTATTACAAGCAGGGTAAGAGGCGGATTTTCCGTTGATATAGGTCTTCCCGGTTTTCTGCCCGGCTCACAGGCTGATTTAAGGCCCATACGTAATATGGACGAAATGGTCGGCCAGACATATACTTTTAAAATTCTTAAATACAATAGAAAAAGAAGTAATATCGTATTGTCAAGGCGTGCTCTACTTGAAGCAGAGCGCGAGAAAGCAAGAGCAGAAACCCTGGATGCCATTGAGAATGACAAGGTTATGGAAGGCATCGTAAAAAATATCACTGAGTACGGTGTTTTTGTTGATCTTGGCGGAGTGGACGGACTTCTTCATATTACCGATATATCATGGGGACGTGTAAAACATCCTTCCGAACTTTTTTCCGTTGGAGATAAAATAAATGTTAAAATTCTTTCCTATGATTTTGAGAAAGAACGTGTCTCCCTTGGCATGAAACAGCTCACACCTGATCCCTGGTCACTTGCAGTGGAAAAATTTCCCGTTGGATCAAAGGTCACAGGCAAGGTGGTAAGTCTTACCGATTATGGTGCTTTTGTTGAACTTGAAGAAGGTGTGGAGGGTTTGATCCATGTATCTGAAATGTCATGGACAAGAAAGGTCAGACATCCTTCCAAAATAGTTTCTGTGGGGGAAATGGTTGATGCCATTGTACTTGATATTAAGCCTGAAAACAGAAGGATTTCCCTTGGTATCAAACAGACTATTGAAAATCCGTGGAATGTGATCAGCGAAAAATATCCCGTTGGAACGGTTATTGAGGGGAAAATAAAGAACATTACAGATTTTGGACTTTTCATTGGAATTGATGATGATATTGACGGGCTTGTTCATATTTCAGATATATCATGGACTAAACGTATCAAACATCCTTCTGAGATTTATAAGAAAAATGATATTGTGCAGGCTGTGGTTCTTGATATTGATAAATCAAGCGAGAGATTTTCCCTTGGTATTAAACAGATTCAACCGGATCCATGGGTAACTGTTGCAGAACGTTACAAAGTTGGTTCGGAGATTTCAGGCATAATAACCAATATAACTGATTTTGGTGTTTTTGTTGAACTTGAAGAGGGTATTGAAGGCCTTGTTCATGTTTCAGAAATAAGCAAGGAAAAAGTTAAAACTCCTGCTGACCTTTTTACAATTGGCCAGACAATCAATGCAAGGGTTATGAACATAAACAGCTCTGAAAGACGAATTGGTCTTTCAATTAAACGTCTTGAGGAAGAAAAAGAAGAAGATGTTATCCAGGATTTTGCAAAAAAAACAAAAACAACGGCAACATCTTCATTTGGTGAACTTTTAAGAGATAATCTTGAGGAAGCTGCAAAATCAGATTCAGATAAATAAAAACAGAAACCTGATATTACAGCTTCTTTTTAAGGGGCACATGGATTTGATAGTTTAAAAGCCGGATGCAGATTATTTTCTGATCCGGCTTTTTAATTTTAAAGGATATATTATGTTTTCAAGAAGACACCCTTTTCTATTTTTCTTTCTTGTTCTTTTTTCCATCACGGCGGTTTTTTTTGCCGGTATGACTGCTCTTATTTTCGGCGGCTCAGTTTTTATCAGATCAAGTGTTTCATCGGTTGTATCTCCATCATCTGACGGGAACGTAGGAGTTGTTGAACTGACAGGTGTTATTACATCGTCAAAAAAGATAATTGAGCAGATTAAAACATTTAAAGAAAACAGTTCAATAAAAGCTATTGTTTTGAGGGTTAATTCTCCCGGAGGCGGGGTGGGTCCATCCCAGGAGATTTACAGGGAGATTTTAAAAACAAAAAAAACAAAAAAAGTTATTGCATCCTTTGGTTCTGTGGCAGCATCGGGAGGATATTATGCAGCTTGTGCATCCGATGGAATCATGGCCGATCCAGGTACCATAACAGGCAGTATAGGCGTTATAATGGAGTATGCCAATTTCCAGGAAATAATGAAAAAAATCGGGCTTGCCCCCGTTGTGATCAAAAGCGGAAAATTCAAGGATATGGGATCTCCTGTCAGGCCGATTAAGGATGAAGAGAAAAAAATTCTACAGGGCGTTGCAGATGAAATTCATCTCCAGTTCATAAAAGATGTTGCAAAAGGCAGGGGGATCCAACAGGATAAAATAGCAAAAATAGCCGACGGAAGAATATATACAGGCGAAAAAGCAATGAAAATCGGCCTTGTGGATAAGCTTGGCAACCTTGATGATGCAATTGACTGGGCAGGGAAATTAGGTGGAGTAAAGGGAAAAATAAAGGCTGTTTATCCTGAAAAAGACAGGATCTATTCTTTAAAAAAAATCTTTGAGTCCTTATTCAAAAATAGTTACATCACCGGCGCCATGCCGAATTATTTCAGGTATATCATCAATTAAGGATACCACACTTGATGCTGTTCCCGGTACAGGTCCTGCATCAATCACTGCATCAATTGTTTTAGAGAACCAGTCGTGGAGCAGGGAGGGATTCTCAAAAATTTCTCCCTCGGGGTTTGTTGCACTTGTTGACAGGACAGGATGCCCCAGTTCCTCTGCAATTGCAAGGGCAATTTTGTTGTCAGGCACCCTTATTCCGGCTGTTTTTCTTTTTGTGAGCATTATTTTCGGGACCATTTTTGAACCCTGTAGAATAAAGGTATATGGTCCCGGAAGCAGTCTTTTCATGTTTCTATAGGCAAAATTAGATATTTTTGCATAATCACTGATATGTTTGAGATTTGAGCATATAAAGCTGAAAGGCTGTTTTTTATCCCTTTGTTTAATCTGATAAATTTTCTCTATCGCTTTTTTGTTCATTATATCACAGCCTATCCCGTAAAATGTATCGGTGGGATAGGCTATAATGCCGCCTTTTCTTAATATATCAACCACCTGGCTTATAAGCCTTGGCTGTGGATTATCCGGATTTATATGTATCAGCATTTTCTTATTTTCATGCGCATTTTGATATGGCCAGTTTTCGGGATCTGACCCATGTTTTTTTAAGGAGTTTAAATGTTTCCCCGGGCATTCCCGATGGAAGGTCCACAAATGAGAAATCATTGTCAATCTTAATCTTTCCTATATATCTGCTTTCAAGGCCGGCTTCATTTGTAA
>WGCX01000069.1 GCA_015493575.1 Desulfobacteraceae bacterium
ATCTTTGACACCTTGAAATTGTCAAAGAAGGAGCAACGGAAACTCTCTGTAGAAATTAGAGAACTGCTTTGGGGTGGCTCGATCAATGAGATCTCCTATCTTGTCATAAAAAAACTTGCTGGGTGCGAAGAAGCCTTGTTCACCGCTTTAAAAAAAATGAACGGTTACTTTGGAAATCACTCTAAATTTCAATATAAACGGCCATGAGGCCGAGTTGGTGACTCTTAAACGGCCTCACAACAAATATGAAAACTCTCATTTAAAAAATTTTTACAGGAGTTTCATATAAAAATCATTCCGTGATAATGGTCTGCCCACAGGCAGTGGAACTGTCGAAAGTGCCAATCGCCGGGTTATCAATCTTCGCATCAAGGGGACAGGATTATTTTGGAAACGGGTTCACGCAGAGGATATTATCTTTCTACGGTCATTGGTTTTAACTGGTAAAATTAAAAATGCTTGCCGGAAAGCATTGGGAATAGTGAGAACTATGTTTGATCAAAACACCATCAATGCTTGCCGGTGGCAGCTTAAACTGTACCACTTTTTTGTATTGCACCCTCTTTTTCAACAGGTTATTAAGGAACTACGTTTTTCAGTAAATATTCCACAATAAATTTGACACTGATGAAAATGACATATACTATGTTTCCAACTTTATGAGATGATACTATTTTGTCATTGAGATCAACATGTTCTAAATAGAACAGCAGATTTTTATTAAGGGATATAAATAATGACAGCTTTTATATGGAAAGGTAAAAATCCGAAGAACAGAAAAGTAAAAGGTGAAATGGAGGCTGAGACCGCCGAACAGGTAAAGTCAGCCCTTCAGAGAAGAAAGATTACCCCTGTTAAAATAAAACAAAAACCAAAAGATCTTTTTGAAAACATTGCTTTTATGCAGCCTAAAGTTAAGGACAAGGACGTTATTATTTTTGCCCGGCAGTTTTCAACTATGATTGATGCAGGTTTACCACTTCTTCAATGCCTTGAAATCCTGTACGAACAGCAGGAAAATCCGAGTTTTAAAAAAGTTTTGAAAAAAATCAAGGAATCCATTGAAGCAGGGGAGACCTTTGCCGATGCTTTAAAAAAATTTCCTAATATTTTTAATGAACTTTTTATCAATATGGTTGCCGCAGGGGAAGCAGGCGGAATTTTAGATATTATTTTAAGACGGCTTTCAGCTTACATGGAAAAAATGGCAAAATTGAAAAAACAGATAAAAGGAGCCATGACATACCCTGCCATTACATTGGCCATCGCTGTGATTGTAGTTGGTGTCATTCTTGTCTTTGTAATACCGGTCTTCTCTAAAATGTTTGCAGATTTCGGATCATCCCTTCCAACTCCCACCCTGCTTGTTGTTGGCTTGAGTAACTTTGTCATCCATAAAATCTGGTATATAATCGGAAGCGTTGTGATTGCTGTTTTTGTTTTTAAAAAAATATATGCTTCCAAAAAAGGCAGGATAATAATGGACGATATGTTTCTGAAACTGCCTGTGTTCGGGATACTGATAAAAAAAGTTGCTGTTTCAAAATTTACCAGGACAATGGGAACAATGATGTCAAGCGGGGTTTCAATTCTCGAAGCACTTGAGATTGTTGCAAGAACAGCTGGAAATAAAACCATCGAGTTTGCCATGCTGGACGTAAAACAGGGGATCTCAGAAGGTCGGTCAATGGGGGACCCTCTTCTTGAAAGCGGAGTGTTCCCATCCATGGTATGCTCAATGATAGCTGTGGGAGAGTCCACAGGAGCTCTTGATACGATGATGGAAAAAATTGCTGATTTTTATGATGATGAGGTTGATCAGGCTGTCAAGAACCTTACCGATATGATAGAGCCTTTTATGATGGTTTTCCTTGGTACGGTAATAGGCGGACTTGTCATAGCCATGTATCTTCCTATTTTTAAAATGGCAGGAGTCGTAGGATCATAGTTTAATTTGAATACAATAATCAATACAGATAATAACCATCTTATTCATGAAATTAAATGGCTTATAATATTTAGAATAATCTTTGCTGTTATCTTATTATCTTCCACCTTTGTCTTCTGCAGAGACGATGGAAAGCCTTTTACCGCCCAGCCTTTTTTATTTCTTTACGGGTTGTCAGGTCTTATTTTTTTATTTTCCATTGTTTATCTGCTTTTGCTGCCTGCATTAAAAACCGGTGTTTTTTCTGCCTATTTTCAACTTGTCTGTGATTCTTTCTTTATTACAGCAATTATTTTTATTACTGGCGGGTTTGCAAGTATTTTCACCTTTCTTTACCTTCTTGTTATAATGGGTGCGAGTATAATGCTGCTTCAAAGAGGAAGCATGATAATTGCTGCTTTATGCGGTATTGAGTATGGGGTATTAATTGATCTTCAATACTATGGTGTGATCGTTCCCTTTGGCAGTCATGATCCTTTTATTTTTTCAATTCCATGGTATTATGTTGTTTACAGAATCTTTATTATTATAATTGCATGTTTTGCAGTTTCCCTGTTAACCGGACTGCTTGCAGCCGAGGCTAAAAGGGCAAGACGTGACTTTAAAATTATGGAAGGGCATTTAAAAAGGGTTGAAAGAATGTCTGTCATAGATGAACTTGCCTCTTCCATGGCCCATGAAATAAAGAATCCACTGGCCTCTCTTTCCGGTTCCATTCAACTCTTACAGGAAAATGTGAAGGCAGGTTCATCCAATTACAGATTAATGCAGATTGTTCTCAGAGAAACGGCAAGACTTTCAAGGATTACATCGGATTTCCTTGCATTTGCAAGACCTGAAGCAGGGAAAAAAATAAAATTTAAAGCTGATCAGATCATAGATGAGATTGTAGAGCTTTTCAGAAAAGATCCGCTGTGCTCCGGCAGAATTGATATAAAATTGAAACTCTACCGTAAAGTATGGTTGTTCATGGCCCCCGATGATTTTAAACAGATTCTTTGGAATCTTTTAAAAAATGCAGCAGAGGCCATTGAAAATAAAGGTGAGATCAGTATTATACTGGGCAGTCCGAGAAATAATCAGGTGCATCTGAAAATAATTGATAACGGGTGCGGTATAAAACAAAAGGACTTAAAATTTGTGTTTGACCCTTTTTTTACCACAAAAACAAATGGTACCGGCCTTGGACTTTCCATTATCCACAGGCTGGTTGACTCATACAACGGAATGATAGGTTGTGAAAATATACAGCATCAAGGGACTGTTTTCACATTGATTCTGCAGACCGCACAAACTTAAAAAATCTTGACACATCAACATTAAATAGGTTAATTAGACTACTTTTTGCACAATAAAATGGTAAATATTCAGCTGGCATTCTATCTTTGCTCATCTTGGCCTTTACAATAGCATTATTATGCTTTTGCAGTTCCGAATAGACAAATATGAGACACTGGCCAGACTTTGACATTATAAATAAGGCAAATATTTATAAAATGAATATAAGGGCCATGGGGCAAAGCTGGACTGCGCTACGGTGCCTTTCAACGAACATAGAAAAAGCATTTGTGACTCTGTTAAAATGTCAAAAATGAGCTCTTTCTTATAAAAAAAAACATTATAGCATCCATCAGGCTGACTTGGATCTGCTCTGCATCAGCCCACAACAAAAAGATGAAATAGACGTAATAAATTTACGTTCTATTTCAAATACAAAAAGAAAAGAAACTATTTAAAATGGAAGAATCAAATAAACTGCTCAAAATAAGAAAGCAAAAAATTCAGGAATTAAAAGACAGTGGTGTTTCCCTTTACCCAAATGATTTCAGGGTGACCGCAACCATTAAGGAATTAAACCGGATAATTGATGATAATCCCGAGGTTATGGGCGAAGATGGCAAAAATTTTTCCGTAGCCGGTAGAATGATGGCTGTGAATAAATTCGGGAAATCTTCTTTTATAAGATTTAAAGACCGGACAGGACAGATTCAGGGATACCTCCAGAAAAAGGCCATCGGAGATAAAGATTATGATCTTTTTAAAAAACTTGATGTTGGAGATTTTATCGGAATAACCGGGCCCTTATTTAAAACAAGAACCGGAGAAAAAACAATTCTGGCCAAAGAGTTCCGTTTGATTTCCAAAGCAGTAAGAGCCCTTCCTGAAAAATTCCACGGGATAAAAGACCCTGAAAAAAGATACCGCCAGCGCTATCTTGATCTTATAATGAATAACGATACAAAAGATATTTTTATAAAGAGAAGCAAAACTGTAAGTGTCCTTCGCAAATTTTTTGAAGAAAAGGGTTTCATGGAGGTGGAAACTCCCATGATGCAGCCTCTGCCCGGAGGAGCCGAGGCAACCCCTTTTAAAACATGGCACAATGCACTTGGAATGGAACTTTTTCTGCGTATAGCACCTGAACTTTATTTAAAAAGACTTGTTGTGGGCGGATTTGAAAAAGTGTTTGAAATAAACCGCAATTTCAGGAATGAAGGTGTATCAACAAAACATAATCCTGAATTTACCATGGTTGAATTCTATCAGGCATATGCCAATTATGAAGATCTAATGGATCTTACCGAAGAGATGTTTGCACATGTGGCAAAAGAGGTTACAGGGTCAGAAAAATTTGAGTACCAGGGAGATGTTATCAATTTTGGCGGAAAATGGAAAAGGCTTCCCATGATGGACTCCCTTTTTGAAATAGGCGGGGTGAGTAAAAACATCCTTGATGATACCGAAGCTCTGCTTGCATTTGCTGAAAAAAAAGGAATAACCATCACAAAAAAAGAACGGCATGGAAAAATTTTAACCAAGCTTTTTGACTCCCTTGTTGAGCCAAATCTTATCCAGCCTACATTTGTAACAGGCTATCCGGTGGAGGTCTCTCCCCTTTCAAGGAAAAACGATGATAATCCGGAATTAACCGACAGGTTCGAGCTTTTCATAGCCGGTAAGGAAATTGCCAATGGATTTTCCGAATTAAATGATCCATCTGACCAGTACGACAGATTTTTTGACCAGGCAGCCCAGCGTAAAGAGGGGGAGACCGAAGCACATATAATGGATTCCGATTACATTGAAGCCCTGGAATACGGTATGCCTCCCACAGCGGGAGAAGGTATCGGCATAGACCGTCTTGTTATGCTTTTAACCAATTCTCCATCCATAAGGGAAGTTATCCTTTTTCCCCATATGAAAAAGAGTTCTTAAAAAATTATCCATGTCTCTTGAATTTTTCATAGCAGGCCGGTATCTAAGGGCAAAGAGAAAAGAAGGCTTTATTTCTCTTATCACATTTTTTTCCATAGCAGGGGTGGCTGTCGGAGTTATGGCTCTTGTCATTGTGATTGCAGTGATGAGTGGTTCTGAAACTGATTTCAGGAAAAGGATACTTGGTGTTGAGCCCCATATACTTGTCATGAAAAGTTCAGGACCTTTGTATAATTATCAAAAACAAATTAAAAAGATAAATAATGTCAAGGGTGTTAAAGCTGTATCTCCCATTGTTTTTGCACAGACCATGATAAGGACTTCCCGTGCCATGTCAGGTGCTGTTATAAGAGGGATTGAACCTGAAAATAATTTCAGCCTTATAAGGGGATTTACCGTTAAGCAGCTTAAAGACAAACTTGTCACAGGTAAGAAAAACGGAGAACTGCCCGGGATTATTCTCGGCAAAGAGCTTGCCCTTCATCTTGGTGTTGGAAAAGGTGACAGAATTGTTCTCATGGCTCCAAACGGGATGATTTCACCTGTGGGGCATATTCCAGCCCTGCAGCGGTTTAAGGTTACAGGTGTTTTTGAATCCGGCATGTATGAATATGATAATTCCCTTGCCTATATTCACCTTAATGAAGCCCAGAAATTAATGGGAATGAGGGGCGGGGTGTCCGCCCTTGGAGTGTGGGTGGATGATATTTTTTCAGCAGGAAAAGTAAAAAAATCCATTTTATCATTTTTGAAATATCCTTTTTATGCAAAGGACTGGATGGAAATCAATAAAAGTCTTTTTTCCGCCTTAAAACTTGAAAAAACTGCCATGTTTATTATCCTGAGCCTGATTGTCCTTGTGGCGGCATTTAATATAGCAAGTGCACTCATAATGATGGTTATGGAAAAGGCAAAGGATATTGCTGTGTTAAAGGCCATGGGCGCCACTGACAGAATAATAAGAAGGATATTCATGATTCAGGGTGTTGTGATAGGTTTTTTCGGAACATTTACCGGAACCATGGCAGGAATCGCCGCATGTCTTGTCCTGCAGAAATATAAATTTATTAAACTTCCGGCAGCTTATCCTTTTTCAACACTTCCTGTTCAGCTCGAATTCACGGATGTTTTCTTCATATCCATTGCAGCCATGGTTTTATGCTTTCTTGCTACAATTTACCCTTCTTTTAAAGCATCTGCAACAAATCCGGTTGAGGCTCTTCGTTATGGATGATGGGGCACAGGAAATTTTGATGGCCATGGAATCAATTTCAAAAGGATTTAATATTGTCGGAACCCGGGATACAAAAAAGGGTGGAGACACAAGACTTGAAATATTAAACAATGTTGATTTTAATATATACAAGGGTGATACCATTGCAATTGTAGGCAACTCGGGTATAGGCAAATCGACCCTGCTTCATATCATAGGAACACTTGATAAGCCTGATAAGGGGAAAATTTTTTTTCTGGGTCAAGAATTATTTTCCATGGAAGATGAGAAACTTGCCCTTTTCCGGAATACTGAAATAGGTTTTGTGTTCCAGTTTCACCACCTTTTACAGGGGTTTACAGCTGCAGAAAATGTGATGATTCCCTGCATGCTGAACAGGAAAAAAAAACAGGAAGCAAGAGAATCAGCAAAAGCTGTTCTGTCAAGAGTGGGACTTGAAAAAAAATTATTCTGCAGGATAGAGGAGTTATCCGGAGGTGAACAGCAGCGTGTTGCACTTGCAAGGGCACTGGTTACCAATCCTGCCATGCTTCTTGCCGATGAGCCCACTGGAAATCTTGATCAAAAAAACACCGATGAGGTTCATGAACTCCTAATGGATCTTAATAAAGAACTCGGCATGACAATGGTTGTTGTAACTCACAATGCAGGACTTGCCGATCTTATGAAAAAAAAAGTTACCATTGATAATGGGAGAGTCATAGCTGTATAACGGCCATGAGGCCGGGCTTAACTGCACTGCGCTGCCTCTCAACGAACATAAAAAGAGCATTTGTAACTTTATCAGAAATGAGCTCTTTCATAGAAACGTTGAAACTAAAGCTGCAAAACTTTGGTCAGGCTTAGGATCGAAAATTTTATAAGTTAAACGAAATTGCTTGTCTTCCGGCCCATCTACTTCGTTGCATCAAAGGCCGAATACGTTGAGTATGCAACCTTTAATGCGCCTTGTACATGGGCCGGAATTCTGCGCTATTTCTATTCAACTTATTTCATCTCCGATCCTTAGCTGAATGAAAAATCAAGATAAAAGGTCGGCCTCGAAAAATGTAACCATTAACAGGATGATTGATAATATGGAAAAAGATATTTTTTTAAAAAATTTCACCAGGTCTGTCAGCTTTGTTTTTTTAATTGTAGTTTTGCTGGGTTATGCTTTTATTTTTCCCGTTAATTCATTTGCCGGTGAAAAAATAAAAATCGGGATTATTCCCTTTGCGGTTCATTCCGATGATAAAATCAAAAATCTTGGAAAAATTATTCCGGATATGATTGCAGATAACCTTAAAAAAGCAGGCTCTGAAATTATTCGGCTGAATAAAGTGAAATCAGGCATTTATAATGACCCTGTTCAATTAAGGCGTATCGGAATACAATACGGCGTTGACCACCTTATATGGGGCAGTATTTTTGCCATTGGCGGAAAAGTCAGTATTGATGCTGAGATGATCAATTCCTTTGACACAGCCCTTCCAGTCTCTTTTTATTCAGAGGCAAAAGATGTTGAGAATCTGTTTTCTTCTGTCAAAAATCTTACAACACAGATTGCAGGTAACCTTTTTAATAAGAAAATTATAACAAAAATTACCATAGCCGGTAATAAAAGAATAGAGTCCGATGCAATACTGAATAACCTCACGCTTAAGCCCGGAGATATTTTGAACCCTGATGATGTTTCCAGCAATTTAAAAAAGATATATAAAATGGGTTATTTTGAAGATATCAGAGTGGTAAGCAAACAAAGTGATAAAGGCATAGAACTTGTTTTTATTGTAACTGAAAAACCAACTGTAAGAGAGATAAGATTTAAAGGAAACCGTGTTTATGAGAATAAAGATTTAAAGGATGTTGTCCATACAGGAACAGGGTCAATTTTAAATATTTTTACGCTCAATGGAGACGTTGAACGGATTAAAAAACTATACACTGATAAAAATTATCATAACAGTATTATCAATTACACCATAGAAAAGCTTGCGAATAACCAGGCCGATGTAACTTTCAACATCAAAGAGGGGAAAAAAATAAAAGTCAGAAAAATCAGTTTTGAAGGTAATAAACATTTTTCAGATAAAAAATTGAGAAAAGTTATGAAAACTGAAGAAAAAGGATTTTTTTCCTGGATCACATCATCCGGGGACCTGGATAAAACAGTGCTCGACCAGGATGTGTTCAGGATAGAGGCTTTTTATAAGGATCACGGGTTTGTGGATGCAGCAGTTTCAGATCCGGAGATTAAGTATAAAAAAAAGGGCATTTATATTAAATTCAAAGTTAAAGAGGGAGAGCAGTACAGAATAGGAAAAATTGATTTTAAAGGAGATTTTCTTATCTCTAAAGAAAAAATGCTGGAAAAAACAGGCCTGAAACCGAACACTGTTTTTTCAAGAGACGCTTTAAGAAAAAGTGTTCTTACCCTGACCGATATATATGCTGATAAAGGTTTTGCAAATGCAGAAGCCGCTCCTTCAATAAAGCGCGACGTCAAGAATAAAAAAATTAATATTATTTTTACCATGAAGAAAGGAGCACCTGTTTATTTTAACAGGATAATGATTACAGGTAATACAAAAACCCGGGATAAGGTTATCAGACGTGAACTTAAAGTTTATGAAAGGGAACTTTATACAAGAACCGGAATACAGAGAAGCATCAAAAATATTAAAAGACTGGATTATTTCGATAATGTAAATGTAAAGACATCAAAAACAGATAAAGATAATTTCATTAATTTAGACATTGATGTAACTGAAAAATCCACAGGTGCTTTCAGCTTTGGCGGTGGCTACAGCGGTCAGGACGGGGCTTTTGCCATGGCCTCCATATCTCAGAAAAATTTTCTCGGCAAAGGCGAGACACTTACGCTGCAGGCACAGTTATCAAGTATTTCAAATAAATATATCTTTAGTTTTACAGAACCATGGCTTTTTGACATTCCACTTTCAGCGGGCTTTGACCTTTATAACTGGGAATATGATTATGACTATTATAATAGAAACAGCAAAGGAATTTCAATAAGAACAGGCTATAAGATACAGGATTATACTTTTGTCGGGCTTAAATACAGTTTTGATGATTTTAAAATTTCCAATGTTGATGCAGCACGTACGGATGTAACGCCTGGAAAATATGTTACAAGCAGTATTACTGCCTCAATAAGATATGATTCAAGGGATGATCTGTTTAACCCCACAGAGGGGTCAAATCACAGTTTTTCCATTGAATATGCAGGAAATCCCCTTGGCGGAGAAATAGAATTTACCAAGTATATTGCAGAAACAGGCTGGTACTATCCCCTTTTCTGGAAATTCACAGGGCATCTCCATGGCAAAGCAGGATATCTTGATGACAGGACAAAAAAATCCATTGATATCGATTATGAGCGTTTTTATCTTGGTGGAATCGATTCCGTCAGGGGATATGGCTGGCAGGATATTGACGCCAGCAAAGAGGGAGATAAAGTGCAGACAGGTGGTGATAAACTTGTACAATTTAACGCTGAAATTACATTTCCACTTATTGAAAAACTAAAACTCATAGGTGTCGGTTTCTATGACTCAGGAGATGTCTATAGAAAAGGCGAGAACGTTGATCTCTCAGACCTTTATTCAAGTTATGGATTTGGTTTAAGATGGTACTCTCCCATGGGACCCATCAGAATTGCATATGGGATAGTATTAAATGGCCATCAGTATCAATCCGGAAAAGGAAGATGGGATTTCTCCATGGGTACAACATTTTAACATAACGGCCATGAGGCCGGGCTGGTTTGGCTTAGATTAGCCTCTCAAAAAACAATGGAAGCATAATTTTATATTAATTTTTATTAAATCAGGACAAAAAGGAGGACAGGTAAAATAAAATGGAAAAAACAAAAAGAGCACAGATTACCCCTGGACGGACAAGTGTTTTTTTTCTCGCTGTAATGGTTGCTTTTTTCTGCAGCACAGGTTTTTCTTTTGCGGCAGGTGAATTTAAAATAGGTATTGTTGATTTTCAAAAGGTGGTAGCCACATCAAGCCCGGGTAAAATTGCAAAAAAAGCAGTTGACAAAAAAGGCAAGGAGCTGGAAAATTCTTTGAAGAAAAAAGGAAACGAAATAGAGAAATTAAAAAAAGCTCTGGATCGTGAATCCCTTGTCATGACAAAGGAAAAATTTATGGAAAAGCAGCGTGATATCAGAATTAAAATAAATGATTTCAAAGCACTTAAGGCCAGTTACGCACAGCAGTTTAAGCAGATGGAGGCACGTTCCCTTACAAAAATAAAAAATGACGTGCTTGATATTGTGAAAAAAATAGGTAAAAAAGAAGGGTTTAATCTGATCCTGGAAAGAAATGAAGCAGGAGCTATGTATTATCCCAAGTCAATGGATATTACCGATGAAGTGATAAAGGAATACAATAAAACAGCCGTTAAAAAATGAGCTTTACACTCAAATACCTCGCTGAAAAAATTAATGCCCGGATAATAGGTGATGAAGATAAAAAAGTTGATGGTGTTGCAGCCTTTGATGATGCATCATCCCATGATATTACCTTTGCATCTGACATAAAATTTTTAAAGCATCTCAGTGATACAGATGCCGGTGCCGTAATTATTCCTGTAAATCATGGAGATTTAGATACTGCCAGTCTCCAATGCTCGGTTTTATTGTCGGAAAACCCGAAATTACATTTTTTCAGGATAGTTTCCCTGTTTTATCCGCAGAAAGAAAGCAAAGCCTTTATAGCTCCTGTGGCGCAAATTGGAGAGAACTTTGTTTCTGGCACAAACGTTACAGTGCATTCAGGTGTCACCATCGGTGATAACGTTGTAATGGGTGACAGGGTTTGTCTGATGCCCGGTGTTTATGTCGGAGATCATGTTACCATTGGGGATGACACCATCATCAAGCCCAATGTCAGTATCATGGAGAGGAGTGTCATAGGAAAAAGGGTTATTATACATTCCAATACTGTAATTGGAAGCGATGGGTATGGTTTTACGCCGGATAATGAAAAGCATGAAAAAATTCCCCATGCAGGTTTTGTCCGCATTGATGATGACGTGGAGATTGGTGCCTGTAATACCATTGACAGGGGAACATTTGGAAGAACATGGATCAAAAAAGGCGTAAAAACCGATAACCTTGTGCATATCGCTCATAATGTTATTATTGGCTGCAACACCCTTATTGTTGCCCAGGTTGGTATTGCAGGAAGTTCAAAAATTGGAAATAATGTGATCATTGCCGGCCAGGCAGGAGTCTCAGGTCACCTTACAATAGGTGATTATTCAATAGTGGGGCCCAAAGCCGGGGTGGCAGAAAATGTTCCTGCAGGAAAAATAGTTTCAGGTATTCCGGGCATGCCCCATAAACTGTGGCTTAAAGTCGCAAACATTATACCGAGACTTCCTGATTTAAGAAAAAAACTATTATCTCTTGAAAGAAGAGTAAAAGACTGTGAGCAGTCTGTCAAAAATGACCATGGAAAACCTTTTGATGGTAAGGGAACTTCCAAAAAATGAACTATATTTCTATAAGGCGGAAATTGTAAATGATTCACCAGATTGACCCAACGGCAATTATAGATCACAAAGCCGAGATCGATTCCAATGTTACCATTGGGCCCTATGCAATTATAAAAAATGACGTTTATATTGGTTCAGGTACGGAAATCGGACCTTATACAACCATAGACCAGTATGTCACCATAGGACCTGACTGTAAAATATTTCAGTATGCTTCCATCGGTGCTGCTCCCCAGGACCTTAAATTTCACGGTGAAAAAAGTTACCTGAAGATTGGCAGAGGTTCGGTAATCAGAGAATTTGTCACCATGAACCGTGGAACTGAACTTGGGGGGGGGGTTACAGAGGTTGGAGAGGATAATTATCTCATGGCCTATACCCATATTGCCCATGACTGTAAAACAGGCAAGCAGGTGATCCTGGCCAATAACGCTACACTTGCCGGCCATATTGAAGTGGGGGATAATGTAACCATTGGCGGGCTTGTGGCCATCCATCAATTTGTAAAAATAGGTGATTTTGCCTATATAGGTGGAAAATCAGGCATTGTAAAGGATATCCCCCCTTATGTTATTGCAGCAGGAGACCGCGCAAGCCTTCACGGGCTCAACAATGTTGGACTGAAAAGAAAAAAATTCCCAAAATCAACACGTCTTGCCCTTAAAAGGGCATACAGAATTGTTTTCCGTATCGGCCTTACCGTGAAACAGGCATCGGACCGTGTCAAAGCTGAAGTCGAACAGATCCCGGAAGTAGTTAACTTCATGAATTTTATAGAAAAATCCAACAGGGGTGTTACAAGATAGCTTTATGAAAATAGGACTTATAGCAGGAGGTGGCCAGTTTCCTTTACTTTTTTCAAAAAAAGCAGGTGAAAAAGGCTATGAAATTTATGCTGCTGCCTATGTGAATGAGGCATCGGAGGAACTTGCCGATCATGTAAAAACAATTAAAAGGCTTCATTTGGGTCAAGTGGGACGTCTGATAAAATTTTTTAAGGCTCATGGTATAAATCAAGCCGTAATGATGGGAACAATTAAAAAGACCAGGATTTTTACTGATATAAGACCTGATCTTAAAGCGCTGTCATTTATTGCAAAAAGAAAAAACGGACATGATGATTCTGTTTTGACGGCGTTTGCAGATCTTCTTGAAAAAGAGGGAATCACGATTAAACCTTCCACTTTTCTTTTCCCGGAGCTGATCTCAAAAAAGGGATGCTGGACGAAAAGAAAGCCTGATAAAGCTGAAAAAAAAGATATAATAACCGGCTGGAAAATGGCAAGGGGGATCGGCAGCTTAGATATCGGTCAATGTGTTGTAATCAGCAATGGAAGTGTCCTTGCAGTGGAAGCTGCTGATGGGACTGATGCGACAATAAAGCGGGGTGCGGGACTTGCAGACGGCAGTGCTGTTGTTGTTAAGCTTTCCAAGCCAAATCAGGATTTACGATTTGATCTGCCATCCTCGGGAATTGAGACCATAAAGACAATGCACAAAGAAGGAGCCTCTGTGCTGGTGCTGGAAGCCGGTAAAAGCATTGCTTTTGACAGGGATGAAATGATCGCCCTTGCCGATTCCTGTAATATTTCAATACTTGCAATGGATGATTCTGATTTTTTGTAAATATTCGGCCACAGATTTACACAGATGAACACAGATATGTTTAAAACATATTAATATTAGAGTTGATTTTTAAAGGATGTCTGAAATTGCTATGGCTCAATGCAGTACTACAAATCCTCTGCAGAATTTAAAACATATAATGATAATTGCAGGTGAGCCTTCGGGTGATCTCCATGGCTCCGCACTTCTGCGACAAATTAAAAAGAAAGATCCATGTATGAGAATCACCGGTATAGGCGGTGATATGATGAAAGATGAGGGTATGGACCTTTTTTTTCATATCAATGAACTTTCAGTCATGGGTGTTACCGAAGTAATCTTTCGTATAAAAATTATTAAAAAGGCCTTTGATACCTTTAGAACTATGGTAATTAAAGACCGTCCTTCCCTTGTTATTGTCATCGATTATCCCGGATTTAATTTAAGAGCCGCTGCATTTGCCTGGAAAAATTCCATACCCGTACTTTATTATATCACACCCAAAGTCTGGGCGTGGAACAGAGCAAGAATAAAAAAAATCAGGAAATACGTCAGTCATGCAGCTCTGATCCTGCCATTTGAAAAGCCCCTTTTTAAAAAAGAAAGAATTCCCTCAACCTTTGTCGGCCACCCTCTTCTTGATTATTACACTCAAGGGATGATTAAACCGGATTACAGAAAAGAAATAGTAAAAAAAGACGGTAAAAAGAAGAAGACTGAATACAAAAAAACGTTTACAATAGGTCTTCTGCCGGGCTCGCGGGAAGCGGAAATAAATAATCTCTTTGAAATTATGCTGAAATCAGCCCAAATTATTCAAAAGCAGTTAAACAGTGTCAAATTCCTTGTTTCCATGGCAGATTCAGTAAATAAAGACCATTTTAATTCCATTCTGAAAGGATACAATCAAAATAATTCATTTGAAGTGATAAAAGGCAATCCTGTAAAAATATTTGAAAAATCCGATTTTCTTGTTGCAGCATCCGGTACGGTGACTCTTGAGGCTGCAATATGCGGTGTTCCAATGGTAATCATATATAAGATGTCATTTTTAAGTTATCTGCTGGCAAAGCATTTTGTAAGGGTAAAATATGCAGGACTTGCCAATATTATTGCAGGAAGGGAAATCGTACCTGAATTGCTTCAAAATGATGTAACCTGTGAGAAAATAGCGAAAAAAGTTATTTCACTTTTAAATACAGAATCTCTTTCAATGATGAGAGCACAACTTTTGATGGTCAGAAAAATGCTTGGAAGCAGAGGAGCTGCAGAAAAAACCGCCAATATTGCCCTCGGTATGATTAAAAAAAGCTGTCAAATTCCTTGACATGGTAATCATTAATTGCAATAAAACAGAGTTGTGAGTATCGGGCTCAATAATTGAACATAATTTATATGTTCAAAGGTGGAGTCATTTTTTAATTATTTAAGTTATGGAGGATAAAATGAAAAAAGCTGTAAGACTTTCAGTTTTAACGCTGCTGGCATTTGTTTTTGTTGTATCAGGGATTGCTGTGGCAGGAACCCTTAATGATGTACTGGCAAGGGGATACTTAAAAGCCGGGGCAAACGGTGATCTGTTCGGTTTTGGAAAACCTGATTCAAAGGGTGTATGGAGAGGACTTGATGTTGATACGGCAAGGGCAGTTGCAGTTGCTGTATTTGGAGATAAAAACAAGGTTAAATTTACGCCTTTGACAGCAAAAACCCGTTTTACCGCGCTTCAGTCGGGTGAGATTGATGTACTTACAAGAAACTGTACCCAGACCTTAAGCCGCGATACTGCAATGGGACTTGATTTCTGCCAGGTCAATTTTTATGATGGCCAGGGATTTCTTGTCAGCAAGAAACTCGGGATAAAAAGCGCAAAAGAGCTTAACGGCGCTTCTGTTTGCGTTCTCCCCGGTACAACAACGGAACAGAACGTTGCCGATTATTTCCGTACACACGGTATGAAGATGAATCCTGTTGTTATTGAAAATACTGCAGAACTTGCAAAGGCGTTTTTTGCAGGACGCTGTGACTGTTTAACTTCCGATGCTTCCCAGCTTGCAGGCACCCGTGCTGTTGCTCCAAACGCTGCCGATTATATCATCCTGCCTGAAATTATCTCTAAGGAACCCCTTGCTCCTGCTGTACGCCATGGCGACAACCAGTGGAAAGATATTGTAAATTATTCCGTTCTTGCCATGATAGACGCAGAAGAACTTGGCATTACATCCAAAAATGTTGATAAAATGCTGAAAAGCAAAAACCCCAAGGTTCAGAGGTTCCTCGGCGTTATTCCTGGAAATGGAAAGGACCTTGGACTTTCCAGTGAAAGATGGGCATATAATATCATCAAACAGATTGGAAATTACGGCGAAGTGTTTGAGAGAAATGTCGGCGTGAACACTCCCTTAAGAATTAAACGCGGCCTTAACGATCTGTGGACAAGGGGCGGACTTATGTATTCCCCGCCTTTTAAATAGACGTCATGGAGCAAAAGCTGGATTTAAACAGACCGCCTCGCAACAAATATAAAGAATAGACCTGTTGCATAACGGTATAATTTTATTTGAATTCCCGGGGTTTTTCTTTAAAACCCCGGGTTCAGGGAACTTCCAAAAAATAATTTACGCATCCTGTTTGCCCTTTTGCCCGTTTTCTCTGTTGTGATAACAGGCACATAGTTCGACTATGCACCTGTCATCACGCCTTGAAAACGAACAAAAGTACTGCACGATCTACGTATATTATTTTCTTCGGGGTTCCCTTAACGGTTAACAAAAATGAAAAAAGTTTAAAAATGAATAAACTCTCTTCGGAAAAAATTCCTTTTTTTCATGATCCTGAAAAACTTGGTATTCTCTACCAGTTTGCTGCACTGGTAATTATTGCACTTATCGGTTTTTTTATCATTCATAACACACTTGCCAATTTAGACAGACAGCATATCTCCACGGGATTTGGTTTTTTAAGCCACGAGGCTTCCTTTGATATAGGAGAATCCCTCATACCCTATTCCTCTTCCAGTACATATGGAAGGGCCCTTGTTGTTGGTGTGTTAAACACCCTGATGGTATCTTTTGTTGGTATTGTTTTAACACTTATTCTCGGAACTTTTATCGGAATTGCACGTCTTTCATCCAACTGGCTTGTGTCCAAACTTGCGGGAATTTATATTGAAGTGTTTCAGGATATACCTGTTCTTATTCAGCTTATTTTCTGGTATTCACTTTTCTATGAAATGCTTCCCTCCCCAAGAAAGGCTTTAAGCCCCTTTAAAGGCTTGTTTCTGAGCAACCGCGGCTGCGTATTTGCGATCCCCAGATGGAATCATGGTTTTACCTTTGCAACCATTGGTCTTTTTATTGCATTGGCAATTATATTTTTTGTCCGCAGATGGGCAAAAAAACGTCAGGCAGACACTGGAGAGATTTTCCCTTTATTTAAATTCTCTCTTTTTATAGTTGTTGGACTTCCTGTTGTTGCATGGTTGATTTCAGGGGCTCCTTTTGAGATGAGTACGCCGGTCCTGTCGGGTTTTAATTTCAAGGGCGGGTTAAATATCAGTCCGGAATTCACATCTCTGCTGCTTGGGCTTGTGCTGTACACAGCGGCCTTTGTTGCAGAAGTTGTCAGGGCTGGAATACAGTCTGTCAGTAAGGGACAGACTGAAGCCGCAATTTCCATCGGACTTAAACCGAGTTGGGTTCTTAACCTTGTTATACTGCCCCAGGCAATGAGGGTAATTGTCCCACCGTTGACAAGTCAGATGCTGAATCTCGCCAAAAACAGTTCCCTTGCCGTTGCCATTGGCTATCCTGATTTTGTGTCTGTATGCGGTACAACGATTAACCAGACCGGCCAGGCAATTGAAGGAATCGTTCTTATTATGCTTGTCTATCTTTGTTTCAGTTTGTCAACATCGGCATTTATGAACTGGTATAATAAAAAAATTGCACTTGTGGAAAGATAAAAATACTATGAATAATGATAAAGACATAGAAGAAGTCAAACCGCCTGTCACCCATGCAGGAATTGTGGGATGGATGAAATCCAATCTGTTTAACTCCAAGCTGAATACCTTTTTAACCCTGATTGTTGTTTATATGATGTGGATTATTATTCCTCCCTTTGTCAAATGGGCCTTTATTGACAGCCTGTGGTCATCAACCGGTGCACAGTGTCATGCCGTTGACGGTGCGTGCTGGTCTGTTATCCCGGCAAATCTGAGATTTATCCTTTTTGGTTTTTACCCCCATGATCTCCAGTGGCGCCCACTTATCGCCATGATCTTATTATTTGCTCTTTTTTTCTACAGTCAAAACAGAAACCACTGGAAAAAATCCCTGATTTATCTGTGGATAACGGGCCTTGTCATCATGGGTGTTCTAATGAAGGGAGGTATCTTTGGTTTAAAATCAATTGACAGTACTCAATGGGGCGGGTTGCCGTTAACTCTCCTGCTATCTTTGTTCGGTCTCACTGCTGCCTATCCCTTAGGGATCATACTGGCTCTCGGACGACAGTCCAGGCTTCCCATCATTAAATCGGCATCCATTATTTATATTGAACTTGTTCGTGGTGTGCCCCTGATCAGTCTCCTGTTTCTGTCATCGGTTGTGTTTCCGCTTTTTCTCCCCGAAGGGGTGTCGGTAAATGCAATTATAAGAGCCCAGGTGGCGATTATCCTTTTTACGGCAGCCTATATTGCAGAGGTCGTCAGGGGCGGACTCCAGGGGATGTCCACAGGACAGTATGAAGCTGCCGAGTCCCTCGGGTTGAATTATTACCAGACCATGAGACTTGTGATCCTTCCCCAGGCTTTGAAAATTGTTATACCGCCAACGGTTAGTATATTGATATCTGCATTTAAGGACACTTCCCTTGTTGCAATTATTGGATTGTATGATCTTTTAAAGACCACCCAGTCATCTCTTTCAGATCCAAAATGGATGGGATTTTCCGCAGAGGCGTACATTTTTGTGTCCCTTATATATTTTGTCTGCTGTTTCTTTATGTCCAATTACAGCCGTCGTCTTGAAAGAGAACTGGACACGGGACTTTAAGTAGAGACGTAAAATTTTGAAAAAGTAGAGACGTAAAATTTTGCGTCTCTACCCTGTAATAAGAAACAGGAAATTCAGGCAGGCACATGGGTTGCGGGCATTGCTCGCTTTCGGATTTACAACGCTTTTTTTTATATACAAAAATGGAAAAACATATGAGCGAAATTCAAACGGAAAATAACGTAATAAAAGATGGAATAGATAATGAAGAGCCACCGCTTATTATCATTGAGAATATGCATAAATGGTACGGAGAATTCCATGTACTCCAGGATATCAATCTTGTTGTAAGACAAAAGGAACGTATCGTTATATGCGGACCGTCAGGGTCCGGAAAATCAACCCTGATAAGGTGCATTAACCGGCTTGAGGAACACCAGAAAGGGAAAATAGTGGTTAACGGTGTTGAACTGACAAATGATCTGAAAAATATTGAAAAGATCCGTACTGAAGTTGGCATGGTTTTCCAGCATTTCAACCTTTTTCCCCACCTTACAATCCTTGACAACCTCACTCTCGGTCCCATATGGGTGAGGAAAACACCAAAAAAAGAAGCTGAAGAAACGGCCATGTACTATCTTGAAAAGGTACGTATCGCAGAACAGGCCAATAAATTTCCAGGTCAGCTTTCAGGCGGTCAGCAGCAGAGGGTCGCAATTGCAAGAAGCCTGTGTATGAAACCCAACATAATGCTTTTTGACGAACCGACTTCAGCCCTTGACCCTGAAATGGTTAAAGAGGTCCTTGATGCAATGATAAGTCTTGCAAACGAGGGGATGACCATGATTGTTGTCAGCCATGAAATGGGGTTTGCAAGAAGTGTGGCTCACAGGGTTCTTTTCATGGATTACGGCCAGATCGTGGAGGAAAATACCCCGGATGAATTTTTTAATAATCCCCAGCATGACCGGACAAAATTATTTTTAAGTCAGATACTTGATTAATCGGGATTTTATGCCAGAACAGTTTATAATCCTTGCATTGTGCCTGATCCTGTCAGCTTTTTTTTCTTCAGCAGAAACGGCTCTTTTTTCCATAAGCAAGGTAAAGGCTCTGCATCTTGCCAAGGAAGGCAGGCGGACTGACAGGCTTATACATGCAATGAAGGAAGATTCCAACAAGCTTCTCACCACGATACTAATTGGAAATAACTTTGTTAATATCGGGGCATCATCCATTGCAACTGTTATTTCCATGGGGTATTTTCATTCCAATGCCGTTGGAATTGCAACTGGTATCATGACCCTTCTCATCCTTGTTTTTGGCGAAATATTTCCCAAATCATTTGCCGCCCATAATAATGTCCTTGTTGCGCGTGTAGTTATTTTCCCCCTTTTCTGGATATCAAAGCTTTTCATGCCTTTAACATTTGTTTTAAATTTTATTCCGGGAATTATCGGCACCCTGGGCGGTGCTCCAGCCGTTACTGAAGATGAGCTCATGACCATGGTTGAAGTTGTTGAAGAGGAAGGAGAAATCAAGGAAGAGGAGATGGAGTTTATCTCCAACATATTTGAATTTGATGATACAAGTGCGTCCGAGGTCATGACACCAAGGACAGACATGTTTGTCATTGACATCAATGATGAACCGGATATTAAATCCATTCTTAAATCAGGATTTACAAGAATCCCCGTCATTGACGGCACCATTGATAAAATTGTGGGGATACTAAACATCAAGGATCTTTTTTCTCAATTTCATCAATTGTGCGGTTCAGGTTCACCGGTTAATGTTAATGTAAAAGATATAATGAGGGAGCCCTATTTTCTTCCTGAATCAAAAAAACTTGATTCAATTCTCCATGAGTTTAAGCGTATGAAAAGCCATATGAGCATTGTTATTGATGAGTATGGAGGAGTGTCAGGCATCGTCACCCTTGAGGATGTTCTTGAGGAAATTGTGGGAGAAATAACCGATGAGACGGACAGAATTGATCCCCATATTGTCAGGTTAAAGGGTGATAAATGGATTGTACTTGGGAAAACCGAAATTGATGAGATCAATAAAACGCTAAAGACTAATATCCCTGAATCAAATGAATATGACACTTTTTCAGGTTATATACTTGAAAAAACAGGTAGAATTCCTGAAACAGGAGAAATCGTAAAACTTGATAATTACACAGCGACCGTTAAAGAGCGTGACGGTAACAGGATTAAAACGTTCATTTTTAAAAAATTGTAAAAAAGCTTGACTTGATTCAATAATTTTTGTAGTCCAGTTAAAAGTATTTTTTACAGTGTATTGTAATTATAAATATCGGATTTTTTAAAGGGTTAAAAAAACAGTGACCGCCTTACCAGCAGACAGATATTTTTTTTATTTCGGGTATTATTTTAATACCGGTCTGTTTGTGGTGCGCTGAACAACCCATACAATAACAATAAAAAGCGAAAAAGCCGCAGCAGACCAAAGGTCTCTGTGGCTTTTTGTATTTTTTATAAGAAACTCTCGTTAAATTTCTTTAAAAATAAGAGTTTCAATATTTGTTGAGAGGCCGTTTAAGAGTCACCAGCCCGGCCTCATGGCCGTTATAAGAAAGAGCTCTATTTTGACAGAGTCACAAATGCTTTTTCTATGTGCGTTGTGAGGCTCCGCGGCGCAGTCCAGATCGGCCTCATGGCCGTTTATAAGGGCTGTGGAGTTAAAAATTCTGCATGTCATTTCGGGCACAATGTTAAAAATAGTATACTTGAACTATGATGCACTGAAGACGCAAATTTTTAAAAAAAGATAATATAGATATTAAATAAAATGTTTTGGATTAATTATTGTGGGATCAGGTATGAAAACAAATAAAAACAAAATAAAACTTGAACAACGTCTTGCAGATCTTCGCCGGGATATTGATGAAATAGATACTGATATTGTACGGCTTATAAACAAAAGACTTGGAATAGGGAAAAAAATTGGTGAGATTAAGGAAAAAAAAGGAACCGAGGTCCTTGATAAAAATCGTGAAAAAAAAATTATGCAGAGACTCATGGATATTAATACCGGTCCTGCAGACGATGATGTGTTGAAATATATATTCAGCGTTATAATGACAGCCACAAAACAGATACAGAAATCCAACAGAATATCATATCTCGGACCCGAGGCGAGTTATACCCATATTGCAGCACTGCACTATTTCAAACATTCGGGAAATTTTATTGAACAGCCCGGCCTTGTGGATATTTTCAGGGATGTGGAAAAAAAGGAAAGTCATTTTGGAGTTGTGCCGGTGGAAAATTCAATTGAAGGAGCAGTAAACCACACCCTTGATCTTTTTTGTGAATTTAATGTAGAAATTGCAGGGGAACATTACGAGCACATCTACCATGACCTTCTTTCTTTATCAGGGGAGATAAAGGATGTGAAAACTATTTATTCACACCCCCAGGCACTTGCCCAGTGCCGCAGGTGGATAAGAAAAAAATTTTCAGATGTTAAAATAATAGAGACAAGCAGTACATCACAGGCCGCACGTCTCGCATCTGAAGACAGGTCTTTTGCAGCCATTGCAAGCAGCAGGGCAGCCCATCTCTACGGCCTCCAGGTGGTGGAGACAAGAATAGAGGATCATTCCGACAACATTACAAGGTTTCTTATAATTGGCAGGGAAAAACACCGGAATGCCGGAATTAACAGAAACAGTAAAAACTCAAATGATAATAATGGAACATACCAAAACAAAGATGTAAATGGCAAAAGCCATGTAAATGATCAAGACCACCTGAAAGATCAGAAAAGCGTTGAAGAATCTGAGAAATACAAAACTTCGCTGATGTTTGCAACTTCCCATGTTCCGGGTGCCCTTTTCAAAGTTCTTGAGTGCGTGAACAGGGCAGGACTTAATATGGTTAAACTTGAATCAAGGCCCACTAAGAATCAAAACTGGACTTATTATTTTTTCATGGATCTTGAGGGGCATATGAAGTATAAAAATGTTATGGATACCATTAATGAAATGGAAAAAAATTCCCTGTTCCTGAAAGTACTCGGGTCTTATGCTGTTTTTAAATAACGGCCATGAGACCAATATGAACTACGTTACAGCGCCTAAAAAAACAGAGATTTTGACAAACATAAAAGAGCATTTGTAACTCTGTCAAAATTACGCTCTTTCTAATAAAAATGCCATGATTCCTGTAAAAATTGTGAAATTCAGTACAGGTTCAAGAAATACAGGAAATACGATAATTTTCTATTGAGGAGGACTTTTTGGAACAACCTGCAGCTTTATCTGACACAGATTATGTTGAAAAGAAACATCCTGTACCAAACAGAAATGCACTTGCCCTTGACCGTACGATTCTCGCCAACGAGAGAACATATCAGGCATGGCTGAGGACAGGGATGGCGGCCTTTGGTGCAGGACTTGGGATCGCTAAATTTCTGAAGGGTTACATGCCTTGGCTGATCATTATAATAATAGCGAGTCTTCTTATTCTGTTAAGTGCAGGTGCATATTTACAGGCCGCCTGGAGATACTGTCATCTACATGTGCATACGGAACATCTTGATGTTGATGCCATGCCGACATGGAAAGTTAAAATTTTCAGCATTGTTCTAACAGGATGTTCAATTCTCGCCTTCATCGGCCTGCTTATATCAGCCATAAATTAAACACATACTCCATGATATTATGGACGATGATCTGTAAGGGAACTTCCAAAAGATAATTTACGCATCCTGTTTGCCCTTTTGCCCGTTTTCTCTGTTACAAATGCTTTTTCTATATTCGTTGTGAGGCTCAGCAACGCAGTCCGGCTCGGCCCCATGGCCGTTATGAGAAAAATTATTTTGTAACCTAAGTAGCAGACCTTATTTAAAAATACATATATATTATACAAATATTCGGCCAGCACCCCATTTTCGCCCATTTTGGCCTGCCCACAAAGCATTAGTATGCTTTTGCAGTCCCAAACAGACGAATATAAGGCACTGGCTAACCCTTTACATTATAAATCGAATGTTTACTATACTACAAGACAGTTAAGATCAAAGGAGCTGAGTTATGAAAACGATGGATAAATTTGCAAATTGGTTCATGGACCATGATAACCGGGTCATGGTGGCCCATAACAAAAAAGAAAGAAAGATAATTCATAAAGAACTGGAACATTTGCAGAAGGAACGTCTGAAAATGCAGGACCATCTGCACAGCATTGAGGCTTTGATCGATATGGAGGATGAACTTGAAGCATCCATTACAGGTACAGATAAGGGAGAATTTTAAAATGTGGTCTGATCTGGAAAAAAAAATTGGCGACTGGGAAAAAAGATTTTTAGAGATACGGAATAAAAAAGCTCAGGATTACCATAAAGCCGACATTGATTATATTAAAAGAGAGCTTGCGCTGCTCAAAGAAGAAAAAATAAGAGTACATACAAGGCTTCGTAAAATTGAAGAATTAATTGCCAAGGCACATGTTCTTGAAGATGATCTTAATGAAGATCTGTGCAATGAATTATCAGGCGGACACAGTCTTGCTTCTGTTGGAGAATCATTGAGGAAAAAATTCGGAAAACAGTTAAAGGAAGACAATGAAAAAGGCCGTGAAAAAATACGTGATTTTCTTGAACAGCATTACAACATAAACAGAAAAAAATCCAGAGAACTGTTTTCACTGCTTGAAGAATTAAATCTAATTCATTTTTGGGTAAAACTTCCTGAAAACATAAGAAATGCTCCTCTTTTATGGGATAAAGAGGATGCTGTTATAGAGCTTGGGGGATCATGGGAAATCAAAGCATAACCTGCAAAATGTAACCTGATACTCGATTATCAAGTTTTTATCAGACATTAAAGGTTTGAGAGGGTCAGGCTTTACTTATTGTCATTATCTTAACTTTTGAGATTAACATATATTTACTGTTTGATAACAACAAATAAGAAAAGCCTGACCCCCGTTTTGCAAAATTTTCAA
>WGCX01000070.1 GCA_015493575.1 Desulfobacteraceae bacterium
ATTATTAATACCTACCCTGGCGAGACGGCAAAAATTCTTGTCAAATCAAAAAACAGGTTTGACAACCCTGTAGGGGTCGCAACCATGCAGTGTGCAGAAGCTGTTGTCGATCTTCTGCCCGGAGACACCGATTTTGAAAAAGTTGAATCTGAACTTGACTCTGTGATAAGGATAAGAGCTGTCCAGAGTTTCAAACCATCCAATGCAATAGGTTTTGTATTTTCCCTTAAAGGTATTGTAAGGGATGTACTTGATTCCTCTTTTTTTAATACGTCCGCAGACAGGAAAATCAGCGAAACCTTTGACAGGAAAATAGACAAAATAGCTCTCGTAGCTTTTGACAGATTTATGAAGTGCAGAGAGGATATATTCCTTTTAAAGGCCATGGAATCCAAGAGAAGGATCCACAGGGCATTTGAAAGGGCCGGTTTAGTACCCGAGCTCACGGAGGAAGAACTCCTTGGCTCAAGCAAATCTTAAACAGGCGTCTGGCAGAATTTATCGTGTTGTTTGCTTGTCTGCGAAAATTTCTGCAGAGCCGAAATAACGAGGTGGTTGGAATATGAATCAAAAGTATTTGGTACCCTTGGCAGGTGTTTTTCTGCTTTTTCTCGTGGCATACACAGGGGTAGAAGGAGCAGGGCTTCAATGGCTTTTTGGAGTGGTTGTCCCCTATGCAGCTCTTCTCGCCTTTCTCGCCGGCTTTTTTTACCGGGTCATGGGATGGGCATCATCTGCAGTTCCTTTCAGAATCCCCACAACTTGTGGACAGGCAAAATCATTGCCATGGATTAAACAGAACTGGGTGGATGATCCTGACACAGCAGGCGGTGTATTTGTCAGAATGCTCACTGAAATATTTCTTTTCAGATCATTGTTCAGAAATACAAGAGCAGCATTTCACAGAAATGAAAAGAACAGGCTTTCCTATTCATGGGAAATTTTCTTATGGGTGGGAGCCATGGCATTTCATTACTCGTTTCTTGTGGTGATTTTAAGGCATCTGAGATTTTTCACTTCTCCTGTTCCGGGGTGTGTGAAATTTCTCACAAAAATGGACGGAATTCTTCAGATCGGACTTCCTGAACTGCGTATTTCAGGAGTAGTGCTTCTTCTTGCAGTTTTCTTTCTTTTACTGAGAAGAATATTTGATGCCAAGGTGAGCTATATTTCACAGGCAGCTGATTATTTCCCGCTTTTTCTCATTCTGGCAATAGCAGGAACAGGAATCTGCATGAGATATTTCACAAGAGTGGATATTATAGGTGTAAAAGAATTGACAATGGGTCTTGTAACATTTCATCCAGTTATTCCCAAGGGAGTGGGAGGCTTGTTTTATGCCCATGTATTCATGGTGAGCATACTTTTTGCCTATATCCCGAACAGCAAACTCATGCACATGGGTGGAATTTTCTTAAGCCCCACGAGAAACATGGCAAATAATAACCGTGCTGTAAGGCATATCAACCCCTGGAATTATCCTGTAAAAGTTCATACCTATGAAGAATACGAAGATGATTTCAGAGAAAAAATGATAGAAGCTGGGCTGCCAGTAGATAAGAAGGAGTAATAAATGGCTGATCAAATTAAACCTGATGAATTACTGGACAAGATAGATCATACCCCTGAAAGGGGAGACTGGATGCATACTGCTGTCCAGATAAGGCCCGGAATGTACTGCTATTCAGCAAATCCTGCAAGCCTTGAAACCATGGATATGCCAAATGTCAGGAAATGGGATCCACTTGATGAAGACTGGAAACTCCCTGAAAACTGGCAGGAGATAATTCACAACGGAATTAAGGAACGTCTTGAAAGATTCAGAACTTTCAAGGTGTTCATGGATATATGTGTCAGATGCGGGGCATGCGCTGATAAATGTCATTATTTTCTTGGGACAGGTGATCCTAAGAATATGCCGGTTTTAAGAGCCGAGCTTTTAAGATCTGTCTATAGAAATGACTTTACAACGGTTGGTAAAATATTAAGCTCCATTCCCGGTGGAAAAAAATTATACGGAAGCAGGCCGTTAACCTTAGATGTACTGAAAGAATGGTGGTACTATTTTTTCCAGTGCACGGAATGCAGGCGCTGTTCGGTTTTCTGCCCCTATGGAATAGACACGGCAGAAATCACCATCATGGGCAGGGAACTTTTAAATCTCCTTGGCTTAAATATAGACTGGATCGCAACACCCGTTGCAAATTGTAATAATACGGGAAATCATCTTGGTATCCAGCCCCATGCTTTAATGGGCATGATGGAATTTTTCACCGAAGATATTGAAGAAGTAACAGGTGTAAACTGTGCGCCCCAGTTCAATAAAAAAGGAGCTGATATCCTTTTTATCACACCTTCCGGTGATTATTTTGCAGATCCGGGAACCTATACATGTCAGGGGTATCTGATTTTATTTAAATATCTCAAGGAAAAATACGGACTTGATGTAACCTGGAGTACTTACGCTTCAGAAGGCGGTAATTTTGGTTCTTTTACATCATTTGAAGCTTCAAAGAGACTTAATGCAAAAATGTACCTTGAGGCAAAAAGACTTGGTGTAAAATGGATTCTCGGCGGTGAATGCGGGCATATGTGGCGTGTTGTCCACCAGTATATGGATACAATGAACGGACCTGCCGATTTTCTTGAAGAACCTGTAAACCCAATTACAGGCACCAAATTTGAAAATGCAAAATCCACAAAAATGGTGCATATCATTGAATTTACTGCAGACCTTATCAAACACGGCAAACTTGAACTGGACAAGAGCCGTAACGATAATGTAAAACTTACTTTCCATGATTCATGCAACCCTTCAAGGAGTATGGGTATGCTTGAAGAACCAAGGTACATCATAAACAATGTATGCAACAACTTCTATGAAATGCCTCCAAACACTATTCGTGAGCAGACATTCTGTTGCGGTAGCGGTGCAGGTCTTAATGCCGGTGAAAACATTGAATTAAGAATGGCAGGGGCGCTTCCAAGGGCGACTGCAGTTAAATATGTTCATGAAAAATTCGGCGTAAACAGGCTTGGCGCAATCTGCGCCATTGACAGGGCTGCCCTGCCCACAGCCATGGAATACTGGGTTCCCGAGGTTGGTGTTACAGGTCTGCATGAGCTTATTGGAAATGCCTTAATCCTGCCCGGTGAAAAGAAAAGAACCGAGGATTTAAGATTTGAACCTTTGCCCGGTGTTGAGGAGGAAGATGATGAGTAAAAATGCGATCTTAACAGGCCTTGTAATTTTCATACTTGCAGTACTTCTGCCTTTCTGGGTAAATCTCGGAGGCACGGCAGCTGCACCAAAGCCTGAAATTTCGGCAAGAGCCAAGGCAGCAGGACGATGCATCCTTGATAAATATGATATGAGAGCAGATCATATGCAACTTCTCGGTAAATGGAGAAACTCCGTTGTAAGACACTCCAACAGGCTTTACAAAACCGCCGATGGAAAGGTGTTTACAATGAGCCTTTCAACTGGTAAAAATTCCTGCCTTGGATGCCATGAAGGCAAAGAAAAATTCTGTGATAAATGTCATAATTATGCCAATGTGGCACCCTATTGCTGGGAATGCCACACAACTCCAAAGGAGATAAACCAATGAAAAAAAGCAGAAGAAATTTTCTCAAAGCAGCAGGCGTAACTGCATTGAGCATTGGGGCAGCTCCGGCAATAAAAGCTGTTTCTGCAGCAGAGTCCCACACCGCACCCCATGCCGTTGAAATGAAAAGAAAAGATGCTCTTAAAGCGAAACGGTGGGGCATGGTTATTGATGCCAGAAAATTAAATGATGAAATCGCCGATAAAGTTGTCAAAGCATGCCGCTATGCCCATAATATACCGGACTTCCACCATGAACCGGATAAAAAGAAATATCCGGATCTCAAGCCTGTAAAATTTAACCAGGAAATAAAATGGATCTGGGAAGAGGAATTTGAACATGCCTTTCCAGATAAAGAAACCGATTTTCTTGCAGAAAAATTCAGAGGCCTTTCTTTTCTCGTAACCTGCAATCATTGCAAACATCCACCCTGTGTCCAGGCGTGCCCTACTCAGGCTACTTTTAAGAGGCCAGATGGTATTGTAATGATGGATTATCATCGTTGCATAGGTTGCAGATTCTGCATGGCGGCATGTCCCTTTGGCTCAAGAAGTTTTAATTTCAGGGATCCAAGACCTTTTATTGAAAAATTCAATCCTGATTATCCCACGCGGACAAGGGGTGTTGTGGAAAAATGCGACTTTTGCGCCGAACGTCTTGCAAAGGGAGAACTTCCTGCATGTGTTGAAGCCTCAGAAGGTGTTATAACGGTCGGGGATCTTGAAAATCCTGATTCTGAAATCAGAAAGCTCATAGATTCAAATTTTACAATCAAACGTAAACAGGAACTTGGTACTGATCCTTCTGTTTACTATATCATGTAGGAGGAGACGCGACTATGCTTGAAATAGCTCTTAAGGGAAGCAAAAAATACTGGGTATGGGTAATTATCCTGCTTGCTGCAATGGCAGTGGGCGCAGGTGCCTATATTGACCAGTTCACGCACGGTCTTACCATTACCGGTATGAGCCGGGACGTATCATGGGGTTTTTACATAGCAAATTTTACATATCTTGTCGGTGTTGCTGCAGGAGGTGTAATGGTTGCCATCCCATGTTATCTGCACGATTATAAAAAATTTCACAGGATAACCGTTCTTGGTGAATTCCTTGCAATTGCAGCTCTTGTGATGTGTCTGCTTTTTATTGTCGTGGATTTAGGCCAGCCCATTCGCCTGTTTAATGTGCTGCTTCATCCAACACCGCATTCCATGCTGTTCTGGGATATGTGTGTGCTGAACGGATACCTTTTCCTAAACATTATTATCGGATGGAATGTTCTTGAATCGGAAAGAAATCAGGTGCCGCATCCGAAATGGGTCACACCTCTTATCTATATTTCCATTCCATTTGCAATTGGTATTCACACTGTAACAGCATATTTATACTGCGGTCTGCCGGGCAGGGAATACTGGCTTTCTGCAATACTTGCGCCAAGGTTTCTTGCATCAGCCTTTGCAGCAGGGCCCGCATGTCTGATTCTGCTTTGCTATATCGTAAAAAAAGTATCAAAATTTGATCCCGGCTGGGAAGCGATGCAGACTTTGACAAAAATAATATGCTATGCACTGACAACAAATGTTTTTTTCTTTTTGTGCGAAGTGTTTAAAGCATATTACAGCAATATCCCTGGTGATAAATCCCATTTTAATTATCTGTTTTTCGGTATCAACGGACACAATGGAATGGTTCCCTGGATGTGGACTTCCATAATATGCATGTTCATAGGTATCTTCCTTCTTATAGTTCCTGCATTGAGAAACAATAAAACACTTCTTCCCTTTACCTGTATAATTGTAATTATAGGTACATGGATAGATAAGAGTCTTGGTATGATCTCAGGTGGTTTTGTTCCTTCACTTCTCGATCATGTTACGGAATACAGTCCGACAGGAGAAGAGCTTGTCGTCACCCTGGGCGTGTATGCCACAGGGCTTCTCGTTTTAACAATTCTCTACAAGCTTGCAACAACTGTAAAGGAAGAGGTAAGAGGATAGTATGTTTTCGTGTACTTTGCAGCTCAAGTGTACTTGATTAGGATCGGAGATGAAATAAGTTGAACAGAAATAGCTAAGCAATCTCGCTCAACTTATAAAATTTTCGATCCTTAGTGCAAGCCAAAGGTAAGATGATGATAACATCCTCACGTGTAGCTGTTTTATCAGATGCCTTAAACAAATCATACTGGGGATACCTGACGTAGGATACAGTCAGTATCCCCTGTATGTTTTTGAGCAATATGAATTTCCTTGTAAATATTCGGCCAGCACTGCATCTTCACCCATTTTGGCCTTCACCATAGTATAAATATACTTTTGCAGTCCCCAATAGACAAATATGAATCACTGCCCGGAATTTATTTTATAAAGTCGAGTATTTACATTCCCTTATGATTTTTTTCTCGCTTTTCTAATTGTTAAATATACATTTCCACTGAAAATTAAAACAGCCCCTGTCCATCCGACAAGTGAAAGTGCAGGGTCCATTGCCAGAACAGGGCCCAGCAACGCAGCAAGGAGTATGCGGGTGGAGGAAATAATTCCTCCTTCAATTGCTGTAACATATTTAAATCCGATTGTTATAAGGAATTGCCCTGCAATGGCAACAGCAGAGCACCAGAACAGATAGTTCAATTCTGCTGCATCAGGAACAATAATTTTATCAAAAAACAGGCAGAAAAGTACAACCCCTCCAATGCCGAACATAAACAAAAGAATAGTAAATGTATCATGTTCCTGTCTTGACAGGTTCAGATATATTATTGCCACTGCTGCGCTGATTCCCGATGCCAGCCCCCACATGGAATTAAGATTGCAGGACGTTATTGACATGGCAGATGGGGCCAGAATCAGACAGATTCCTGCAAAAGCAACAATAACGATGATAATTGCAATCAAATCCCTTTGCTCTTTTAAAAAAATCCATGAGAAAACTGCAATAAAAAGAGGATAAGTCATATTCAGGATATTTGCCTGGACAACCGAAGTAGTGTCAACACCCTTGAAAAAACAGTAAACTGCAATGGTATTTCCAAGAGCACGGCCAATGAGCAGTCGTTTTTTTCTTATAACAATTTTCTTTTTCAGAATAACCATCACAAAAATTACAATGATAAATCCCAGAAAAAAGCGCGAAAGTGCAAACATGGCAGGGTCAATATTAAGTCCTGCAAGTTTTGACCACCTGATAATAACAGTTGCAAAATAAAAAAAGAATGCTGATCCGAATACTGCAAGACAGCCGAGAAGTGTTCTGACGTTGGTTATATATTTTAATAATTTCATAATTTTATTCTAATATCCTGTTTGATTGTGTTTGAACAGGAATTAATTTGTGCTATACTGTTTTTTTTAGGAACAGGAGGAGAAATTTTATGTCTTTATCTAAATACAGAAATACTTTTGAAAAATTATTAAATCTTGCGGAAATTGAAATTAACGGCAGCAATCCATGGGATATACAAGTCCATAATGAAAGGATGTACGAACGAGTCCTGGCCCAGGGTTCTCTCGGGCTTGGAGAATCTTACATGGACGGCTGGTGGGATTGTGAAAGGCTTGATCAATTTATTTACAGAGTCCTTAATGCAAGACTTGATAAAAAAATTAAAAAAAATTTTCCTGTTCTCTATGAAATACTGATTGCAAAATTTTTTAACCGGCAGGCAGGGAAAAGGACATACACAGTTGGGAAACACCATTATGATATCGGCAATGACCTTTTTACAATCATGTTGGATAAATATATGTGCTATTCCTGTGCCTATTGGAGAAAAGAAGCTGAAACCCTTGATCAGGCCCAGGAAAACAAACTTGAAATGATCTGCCGTAAGATAGATTTACGCCCGGGTATGGAAGTACTTGACATAGGCTGCGGATGGGGCGGCTTTGCGAGATATGCAGCTGAAAAATATCATGCCAGGATCACTGGGATCACAGTATCCCGGCAACAGGTAAATCTTGGACGTCACTTCTGTGCGGGATATGATGTTGATATAAAACTTTTAGATTATAGAAAAATAAAGGGAAAATTTGACAGGGTGGTCTCCGTGGGCATGTTTGAGCATGTTGGATACAAAAACCACAGGAAATATATGAAAACCGTCAAAAAAGTTCTGAAGGATAATGGCCTTTTTTTCCTGCATACCATAGGAAACGATGTTTCTGCTGTATGTGGAGATTCATGGATAAACAAATATATCTTCCCGAACGGCATGACACCTTCCATGTCCCAGATCAGCAAAAGCTGTGAAAAACTTTTTGTAATGGAGGACTGGGAGAATATCGGGGTTCATTATGATAAAACTCTTATGCACTGGTATGATAGAATCAGGGTTTCCTGGAGAAGTTTAATGAAAAACTATGATGACAGGTTCTACAGAATGTGGTCATTCTATCTGCTTTCCTGTGCTGGACTTTTCAGGGCAAGGCAGGCCGAGGTCTGGCAGATGGTTTTTTCCAACAAAGGGATTCCCGGTGGATATAAAGCGGTGAGATTCTAAGACTTTTACCTTGACAAAATCACAGATTCATCTTATAAACATTAGCTTTTAAAATTCGATTTGAAGCTTTGCCCAAAGGCAAGCTCCATAAATAAAGGAGAAATAATTTATGTATGCAATAATAAAAACCGGTGGTAAACAATACAGAGTTCAGCAGGGTGATACTTTACAGGTTGAGAAACTTGAAGGGAAAGAGGGAAGTGAGATTCAATTTAATGATGTTTTAATGTACTCTGACGGTGAAAAGATAACACTTGGAGAACCTGTCATTGAAACTGCCATGGTCAAGGCTCATATTCTGGATCAGGGTAAAAAGAAAAAAATAATTGTTTTTAAATACAAACGCCGTAAGGGATACAAAAGAACAAGGGGTCACAGGCAGAGCTATACTGCTGTAAAAATTGATTCAATTGAGGTTTAAAGACTTTTTGCAGACCTTAGGGAACTGGAAGAAAAATAATTACAGATAATTATCTATAATCATAAATAAAATGGTATATAACTGCCATTAAAAACAATATAAGGAGATGTTTTATGTCACATAAAAAAGCAGCTGGGAGTTCAAGAAACGGACGCGACAGTAATGCCCAGAGAAGAGGGATTAAAAAATACGGCGGGCAGAATGTTCTTGCCGGAAATATTCTTGTAAGACAGCTTGGAACTAAAATATATCCGGGAACCAATGTTGGCCTGGGTAAGGATTACACTCTTTTTGCCAAAATTGACGGTGTTGTTGCCTATGAAAGGCTTGGACGTGACAGAAAAAAAGTAAGCGTTTATGAAGCGTGAAGTTCATTGACGAAGCATTTATTCTTGTCAAGTCAGGTAACGGAGGTGCCGGCTGCGTAAGCTTCAGGCGGGAAAGATTTATTGAAAAAGGCGGACCTGACGGTGGAGACGGAGGCAATGGCGGCAGTATTATTTTTATGGCCGACCCCGGAAAAAGAACTCTTGTTGACCTCCGCCGTCAAAAAATCATAAAAGCTGAAAACGGGCAGCCCGGCCAGGGGCAGAAAAAACATGGCAGAAACGGAAAAAACAAAACACTTTTTGTCCCTTGCGGTACCATTGTAAGTGATGTAAATACCGGCACAATAATCACGGATTTAACAAACCCGGGAGAAGAGTTCATCATAGCAAAGGGCGGTATGGGCGGAAGGGGCAATAAGCGTTTTGCTTCATCCACCCACAGAACTCCGAGATTTGCCCAGCCTGGAATGCCGGGAGAAGAGTTTGAACTGAAACTTGAACTGAAACTCCTCGCAGATGTCGGGCTTGTAGGACTTCCCAATGCCGGCAAATCAACACTGATAAGCCGTATTTCATCGGCACGTCCCAAGATAGCGGATTATCCATTCACCACCCTTACCCCCTGTCTTGGAATGGTCACACCCGACTTTGGAGAGCCCTTTGCCGTAGCTGATATCCCCGGACTTATTGAGGGTGCCCACGACGGCACGGGACTTGGCACGCAGTTCCTGAAACACATAGAGCGTACAGGAATTCTTGTCCATATTATTGATGTCTCCGAAATCAATCCCGATTCTCCCCTTGATGCCTTGAAACTTATCAACACGGAACTTTTCAAATACAGCAATAATCTTGCAGCAAAGAAACAGATTATTGTATTAAACAAGATCGATCTGACAGGGGCAGATGAAAAAGCTGCAATCTTTAAAAAAGCTTATTGTGATTTTGTTAAATCTGATGACTCTGCAAAAAATATTCACTCCGACATATTAACCATTTCCGCTGCAACGGGACAGGGGACAAAACACCTCGTATCCGTACTGGCCGGAAAAATCAAAAAAAATTATGACAAATAACAACCTATCTTTCATTAAAAACGCCCGCAGGGTGGTTGTAAAAATTGGAAGCGGTGTTTTGACCCTTGATCACGGGCTCAATACAGATATAGTTGAAACCATAAGCCGGCAGATCTCCTGTCTGTGGGACAATGGCACTGAGGTGATCCTTATTTCATCCGGGGCCATTGCTTCGGGAGTAAAAAAAATCGGGTTTAAAAAAAGACCTGAAGGAATTCCTGCAAGACAGGCAGCAGCAGCCCTTGGCCAGGCAGGCCTCATCCTTGCCTATGATAAAGCTTTTTCAAAATATGATCGTAAAGTCGCCCAGATACTTTTAACAAAGGATGATTTAAGCAATAGAAAAAGATATCTCAATGCAAGGAACACCATTAACAAACTTTTGTCATGGGGTGTTATTCCGGTGATAAATGAAAATGATACCGTTGTTATTGAAGAGATCAAACTCGGTGACAATGATAATCTTGCAGCCATGATCACACTTTTGATGGATGCAGATATACTGATCAACTTAACTGATATTGACGGACTTTACGATAAGGACCCAAGACACAATCCGGATGCCTGCCTGATTTCCGAAGTCACTGAAATAACCGATAAAATGGAAGAAGCAGCCTGCGGTATTCCCGGAAACCTTGGTACCGGAGGCATGCTGAGCAAACTCAAAGCTGCGAAAAAATTATCCAGGGCACATATTCCAATGGTGATCGCAAAGGGGCTCAAACCTGAGATTTTAAATGACCTGTGCGCAGGCAGCGCCCAATGCACTTATTTTATTCCGGGTGAAAAAAAACTTAACAGCCGTAAATGCTGGCTTGCCTTTAATCTTTCTCCCATGGGAGCTGTTTTCCTTGATAAAGGTGCTGAAGATGCCATTGTAAACAAGGGAAAAAGCCTTCTTCCCATCGGGATTACGCGTGTTGAGGGAAATTTTAACATGGGAGCTTCCGTTACAATAAAATCGAGTGACGGTAAAACAATTGGCAAGGGACTTTCCAATTACTCATCCGTTGACATTCTCAGCATAATGGGGCATAAAAGTGACATGATCGTCAGTATTTTAGGTTCAAAACCCTATAACGATGTGATTCACAGGGATAACCTTGCAATAACCTATGAACAGGAATAAAAAGCCATGACCATTCAATCCATCATTAAAGAAATTGCAGAAAATGCAAAATCGGCATCAAGAAGTATTGCAACAGCCTCTACAGAAGAAAAAAACAGGGTACTTGATTTTATAGCGGATGGCCTTGAAGAATCCAAAGAAGCAATTTACAGTGAGAATAAAAAAGATCTTAAGTCAGCAGAAACAAAAAACATGACAGATGCCATGATTGACAGGCTCAAAATCACTGAAAAAACACTTGAATCCATGATAAAAGGACTTAAGGAAGTTATCCTGCTTGATGATCCAGTGGGTGAGATAACAAAAACATGGACAAGGCCCAATGGTCTTGAAGTATCAAAAAAACGAATCCCCCTCGGGGTTATCGCCATGATATATGAATCACGTCCAAATGTAACTGTGGATGCTGCAGCTTTATGTCTTAAAGCTGGAAATGCCTGCATTTTAAGGGGTGGATCAGAAGCCTTTTTTTCAAATAAAATACTTGGACAAATCATAGGAAATGCGATAAGCAAAGCTGGACTTAATGACAATATCGTTCAGGTTCTGCCTGTAAAAGACCACGATGCAATTACTTATCTGTTAAGTTATGACGAGTTGATAGACCTTGTAATACCAAGGGGTGGTGAATCCCTTATCCGGTTTGTCGTAAAAAATTCCGCAATTCCTGTTCTTAAACATTACAAAGGTGTCTGCCACGCCTATATTGATAAAAATGCAGATATAGACAAGGCTGTAAATATCTGTCTTAACTCCAAGGCACAACGTCCCGGAGTGTGCAACGCCATGGAGACCCTGCTTGTCCACAGGGACATTGCAGAAAAGTTCCTGCCGGTGATGGCTGAAAAATTTGCAGAGGCAGGTGTGGAAATCAAAGGATGCGAAAAAACATGTAAAATACTTTCCCATATTTCAAAGGCCGATGATGATGACTGGGCAAGGGAGTATCTTGACCTGATTTTATCCGTTAAAACAGTTGACACCATGGATGAAGCGATGAACCACATTGCAGAATTCGGTTCGGATCATACCGATGTCATTGTGACCATGGATAAGACAACGGCAGATGAATTTATTAAAAATGTGAATTCATCCATGGTAGGAGTAAATGTTTCCACGCGGTTCAATGACGGGGGTGAACTTGGACTTGGGGCGGAGATTGGCATCAGCACTTCAAAACTCCATGCATTCGGACCAATGGGGCTTGAGGAACTGACAACTACTAAATTTGTTGTAACTGGTAATGGACAGGTAAGGAATTAGGTTATTTAATGCCTTACTCCACAATTCCTGTACAAAAACAAGAAATTGAGGAGAGGCAAATGGGTTGCGGGCATCGCCCACTTTAATCTCTTTATTCTAATTTCCTTGTTTTTCCGGTGAAAGAATTAAAAAAAATTATTTGGGCTTCCGCCTTGTCGAGGTTAGGGCCCTTAGATTAAAAATCACAGGCAAAAGTCATGAAACTGGGACTTTTCGGGGGAACATTCAATCCCATTCACAATGGGCATATTAAAGTGATCTGCCATGTGAAACAAAAATTTTTTCTCAATAAAATCCATGTAATCCCTTCAGCTTTGCCCCCCCATAAACCGAATATTAACCTTGCAACAGCAGATGACAGGCTTAAGATGGTAAAATGTTCAATTAAGAACATCCCCGGCCTTGTGGCATCGGATATTGAAATTAAACGCAAAGGCCCCTCTTTTACCATAGATACCATAAACCAGCTTCAAAAAAATGATCAAACAGAGCTCTTTCTGATAATGGGTTCAGATGCATTTTTTGATATTCCCACATGGAAAAAAAATATTGAAATATTCAGTTGCATTCCAGTCATAGTTATGATCAGGGCAGGAGAAAAAAGAAATTTAAATCATCTTGCCCGTTTGATAAAAGATATGATATCAGATAAATATTATTATGACAAAAATTCAAAGTCATTTCTAAATTCTGATATGAAAACTATTTATGTCCATAACGCGCCTGATATTGCAATTTCTTCAACCTTGATAAGAAAAAACGTACAGAATCATCTTTCCATAAGTTCCATGGTGCAGCCGTGTGTTGAAAAAATAATTAAAGAAAAAGGATTGTATCTATGACAGAAAATTCTAAACCCGGAGAAAAATCAGTTCCTGCTGAAAAATCAATTCCTGCTGAAAAAAACAGATCCATAAAAACAGATGACCAAGATGAAAAAAATGCATCACGAGAAAGAACAGACCGGATTCAAACCCTGAAAAGATATATCGATACAGCCATGTCAAGAAAAGCGGAGAACATAATTGTTCTTGATGTACATAACCTTACTTCCTATACGGACAATATTATTCTTATGACTGGAAATTCCGCACGCCAGGTAAGTTCAATGGGTGAATATATATACAAAACCATGAAAAACGCTGGAAATGCACCCATTGGCTTTGAAGGAATCAAAGAAGGTAAATGGGCGCTTCTTGATTTTGGAGATGTGATCATCCATGTTTTTGATGAAGAGACAAGAGCTTTGTACGATATTGAGGGGCTGTGGAGTGATGCTTTAAGAATTAATCTATCTGAATTCGGGTATTAAAAAAAGGTTTCAGGGGAAAAATATTAAAAATGAAAGAAAATAAAACCGTATTAAATAGTAAGTTTTCAGGTGATAAGAAAGAAAACAATACCCCGCATGTTGACGGCATTCTTATCCTTGACGGATGGGGTATCAATCCTGAAAAAAAAGGAAATGCAACTGCAATTGCCAGCACCCCTTTCCTTGATATGCTTGAAAACCGTTATCCATGCTCTCAACTTCTATGCTCCGGAGAGGCAGTTGGCCTGCCCAAAGGTGTTATGGGAAATTCCGAAGTCGGACATATGAATATTGGAGCAGGCAGAAAAGTATTCCAGAATCTTGTAAGAATTGATAAAGCCATTGATGACGGTTCTTTTTTTAAAAACAAAGCCCTGGTTTCTGTCATGCACAGGGTAAAGAAAGAAAAAAAATCCCTTCATCTCATTGGACTTCTTTCAGATGGAGGAGTGCACAGTCATATTAATCACCTTTTTGCCTTACTTGATATGGCAGCATCAATGGATATTAAAGAAGTCTTGATACACCCCATCCTTGATGGAAGAGACACCTCTCCCACAAGCGGGGCAGCATTCATCGCAAAGCTTGAAGACTATATTACAAAAAAGGGAACAGGCCGGATTGCGACCATTTGCGGCAGATTTTATGCCATGGACAGAGACACAAGATGGGACAGGATTGAAACCGCCTATAATTTATACACGCAGGGTATTGGGGAAAAGAAAAAAAATCCGGTTAATGCTGTAAAGGATTCCTATGAAAAAGGTGAAACAGACGAATTTGTAAAACCTGTTTTTTTCATTCAAAACACTGAAAATGATAATATACGCAATGTTAACAAAAAGGATCAGGAGACAGATGGTATTATCAAAAGCGGCGATGGCGTAATTTTTTTTAACTTCAGGGCTGACAGGGCAAGAGAATTAACCAGGGCATTTACACAAGACAATTTTTCAGAATTTCATAGAAAAATTTACCCTGATATACCTGATTTTCTCTGCATGACCCTTTATGATGAATCTTTCCCTTTGTCTGTCATATTCAAACCACATCATCTCGATAATATACTCGGAGAGATAGTAAGCAAAAACAATTATAGACAGTTGAGAATCGCTGAAACTGAAAAATACGCACATGTGACATATTTTTTCAATGGTGGTGACGAACAAATATTTCCATTGGAGGAAAGAGTTCTTATACCATCACCAAGAGAAGTTGCTACCTACGACGAAAAGCCTGAAATGAGTGCGCAAATGGTAGCTAACAAGGCCTGCGAAAAAATTAAATCCGGAAGGTTTAAATTTTTGGTATTAAATTTTGCAAACATGGATATGGTTGGACATACAGGTAACATAAAAGCTGCTGTAAAAGCATGCGAAACTGTTGACCGTTGTGTAAAACAGGTGGTCGAGCAGATCTGGGAAACAGGTGGTACAGCTTTAGTGACAGCAGACCACGGTAATGCCGAGGAGATGATTGATGCAAACGGCCTTCCCCACACGAGTCATACACTGAATCCGGTAAGAATCATCCTTGCTGGTGAAAAATATAAAGATAAAAAATTAAGAAACGGGATTTTAGGTGATATCGCTCCAACGATGCTTGAGGTTATGGATATAATAAAGCCTGTAGATATGACAGGAAAATCCCTTATTAGGATCGGAGATGAAATAAGTTGAACAGAAATTCACATGTAAAGCACTAAACACCTTATCAAAAAAGCCCGGATCGTTTGTTTACAAACAATCCGGGCTTTGTATAAAAATAATCCGGCAATGTCCTACTCTCCCACACAGCTGCCCGTGCAGTACCATCGGCGCAAGAGAGCTTAACTTCCGTGTTCGGGATGGGAACGGGTGTGGCCTCTCTGCCATTATCACCGGATTAAACTCCTGTAAGGATTCGCAGTGCACTGCATCTGCTGCGTTATCGGGCACTTGAGGTACGAAAAAGTACATCTGCGTACCCGATGCCTTGCATATGCAGCACCCTGTGAATCCTTACCAATAATCATGGTGTAAAATAAAATTAGAGTACAAATGAGTCTGTTGATTCAGTATCGGCCTGAAGCACAAAATATATTATATAAGATCGCATTGATAAAATACATAATATGTTGCGTTTCAACTTTAAAAAATCAGCAAAATCATAAATTAACTCTGTTTCTTTGTTATAGCTGTATATCCGCATTAAAACGTTTAAAACCTGAAAAATGGTTTTAAAAGTGGCTAAGCCTCACGACCTGTTAGTACCGGTTAGCTCAACATGTTACCATGCTTACACACC
>WGCX01000071.1 GCA_015493575.1 Desulfobacteraceae bacterium
CCAACCCAAACCCCCAATAGGAGGGCAGGAATTATGTTACCAGAACTTTTAAAAAAGAAAAGTTTTTTCTTCCATCTTTACAAAATAGATAAACAGATAGCTGAACAATATAGGGCCATGCCATGTCCATTTTGTGGTGATCGTTTATACTTTGCCAATTATTTTCGTAAACCCCGCGGTGAACCAGATGGCTTCCCGAAAGAGTATTTTAAACGCTTCAGCCTTTGTTGTGATAATCAGGACTGTCGACGTCTAGTAATCCCCCCTTCCTGTCGTTTTATGGGCAGAAAAATTTACTGGTTTCCTGTTATTATCAGTGTTGTTTCAGATATACAGGGCTCAATTCTTGAAACGGGAAAATTTGATCCATCAGGATATTTAGACATTTCACGTAATACACTGAAAAAATGGCTTAATTTTTTTAAGAATATTTTTCCCTTGAGCGCACAATGGCAGAGTATACGGGGACAGGTGTCTGCAAATGTCAAAAATAATGAACTGCCGGCAAGCCTTCTCAATCACTTTTTAAATGCTAAATCTTCCATTAAAGATGGACTTTCTGCCTGCCTCAAATTCCTGTCAAAGGGGTTTGAGATTGGGGTAAAAATCAGGGCAGGAGAAGTCCACGCAGAGGATGACCATGGGCTTTTGCAATTAAATAATTTATGACTGTTTCCGAAATTTCGATTGAAATTTTATAGTAATTTAACATTGAAATTAGAAGGAGACAGAATTATGAGCAGTACAACGCAAAGTCCCGTGGACAAATGGGCATTATTTCGCTTCTCCGTTGTAGGTGGTTTACTGGCAAAACCTCCTGCCGTGGGAGAGTTGGGCAAAGAATTGGCCAAGCTGTCCCGAAAAAGTTATATGCATCCTGTGCATAAAAAATTAGTGGTATTTCATTTTTCCACCATTGAAAGCTGGTATTACAAAGCAAAGAATGCCAGTGATCCTATTGCCGCCCTTAGTCGCAAGGTCAGATCGGACATCGACAAATTGATTGTATTTACTCCGGACTTGATCAAACTTCTTGGTAAACAGTACAATACTTATCCCAAGTGGAGCTATAAGCTTCATACGGATAACCTTGCCGCAGAAATACAGTTATTGAATGATCCGGAACAATGTCCGCCATCATATGCCAGCGTCAGACGGCAAATGATAAAAAAGGGCTGGTTTAAGAAAGCTTCAGTAAAGAAGAATCGCACAGCGGGACAAACAAAAGCTGCCCAGCGGTTTGATGATTATGAAATTCGCAGTTATGAAGTTGAATACGCCCATGCTCTCTGGCATCTGGATTTCCATGAATGCAGCAGGCGGGTATCCGATTCCAGCGGTCAATGGCATACGCCAAAGGCCTTGTGCATTCTTGATGATCATTCCCGTCTGTGCTGTCATATTCAATGGTATTTAAATGAGACAGCCGAAGTGCTTATTCATGGGCTGTCCCAGGCCTTCTACAAAAGAGGTATCCCCAGATCTTTGATGACAGACAACGGGTCTGCCATGATTGCCCATGAAACCTGCAATGGTCTTGCAAAACTGAGTATAAGCCATGAAACCACATTGCCTTACAGTCCCTACCAGAACGGCAAGCAGGAATCCTTCTGGGGTAATCTTGAAGGTAGATTAATCGCCATGATTAAACAGGTGGACCCATTGACTCTGGATTATTTGAACTATGCTACCCAGGCATGGGTGGAAATGGAGTATAATAAAAAAAGACATCAGGAAATATACATGTCACCTGTCCAGAAATTGCTTAAAAGTAAAAACATGTCACGTCCCGCACCTGACGAAAAGGATTTGAAGTTTGCTTTCACCGTTTGTGAATCCAGGAAACAGCGCAGATCTGATGGAACTGTATCCATCAATGGGACCCGTTTTGAGATTCCATCCCGTTTTAATCATATCACACAGCTGCATATATGTTTTGCTAACTGGGACAAATCCATTGCCTGGATTGTGGATAAAAGAACAGGCAAACAGATCGCAGCAATTTATCCCCAGGACAAAACAAAAAATGCTTCCGGCAAAAGACGTATAAAATCCAAACCGGAAGAAACCAGACTGCCCGAGGGGACATTAACTGAATCCGAGCCTGCATTACTGCGCAAAATACTGGCGGAATATGCAGAAACCGGCCAGCCGGCAGCATATCTTTCAATATAACCGCCATGAGGCGGAACTGGCTTATGGTATCAACGATTTACGTTCTGTTACATATAGAACCACAAAGGAGAATTATGAAAACCGATAAACAATTACTTGCCTATTACGGACTTAAATGGAATCCTTTTTTGCCAAATATCCCGGTAGAGTCATTATGGCATCCCCCTCAAATGGACAATTTTATCTTCCGTCTCGAAAACATGGCCGCAGATGGTGGTTTTGCCCTTATCAGCGGAGATCCAGGCCTTGGTAAATCAAAAATTCTGCAGCTTATTGCCCATCAGTTCTCAAAATTTGATGAAGTGATTGTGGGGGTTATGGAAAGACCCCAGAGTAGTGTGGGCGATTTTTACCGCGAGATGGGATCTTTATTTGGTGTTAATCTCACACCTGCCAATCGATACGGCGGATTTAAGGACCTGAGAGAGAGATGGAAAACTCACACCAAAACAACTTTATTCAGGCCTGTCCTGCTCATTGATGAAGCACAGGAGATGTTAACCGGATGTCTCAACGAGCTACGTCTTTTAAGCAGCGCAAAATTTGATTCTCATAATCTTTTAACAACTGTAATCTGCGGGGATAATAGATTGACAGAACGCTTCAGGGCAAGGGATTTAATTTCTCTTGGAAGCAGGATGCGGTTCCGGTTGAAACTTGACGGATTTACCAGGGATGATCTTCTCAACTATATGATACACTCCCTGAATCAGGCCGGGTGTCCACAACTTATGACAAAAGGCCTCATGCAAACACTTGTAGACCATTGTGCCGGTAATCAGAGAGTGCTCAACAATATGGCTGCAGAGCTTCTTGCCATGGGTCTTAAAAAAGAACGTTCCCAATTAGATGAGCAGCTTTTCATAGAAATTTTTTCAAGAAAGCCGTCTTTACGGCCTGAAAAACCCAAACGTATTGTTTCTGATATAATTACCCATTAAATATAAAATGGAAAAGCGGGGGTGACACCATCACTTCCGCTTAAATTAAATGAAAAATATTTTACTGAAAATCAGCAGATTTTTTAAAAATCATTACAGCTTTGCAGTCCTTGATGAAATAAAAGGCAGATGGATCGTCAAACCAGAATCCAGAAATATTGCCTACCTCAAGGCTGAAAATGCAAACGGCAGACATATTATTATTAAGCCCGATCCGCAAATTGAGCCCTTTTATATGCTTGCCGATGATCTTACCAACTCGCTGATTACCCGCCACCATAGACTTCCCTCCCGTGTTTTTAAACATGGCAGAATGGTTGTGGAAACTTCTCCTGGCAATTATCATGTCTGGATACATTCAGACAGAGCACTTACGATTTATGAAAAAAGATACTGGCTTAAAAAACTTCACAGTGATCCTGGGGCTGATCCTCACAACAGATGGGGCAGGTGTCCGGGATTTAGAAATAGAAAGAACAAACACAGAACAGGTGCAGGGCAATATCCTCTGGCAAAATTAATATGGGTGGACTGGAAGCATAATGCCAATATTCCAGAAATTAAAATGTCCGAATCTGTACTGGAAAAGGAAATCTTTCTTTCCCATCAACCCCGGGGGGAAGTGTGCCAGAGAAATATTTTTACTCGGTCACGTAGCAGATCCCATTATGAAAAAGGAGATGACTCGGCTACTGATTTTGCATATGCACTATCACTTTTTCGTCAAGGCTTCAGCTCATCTGAAGTATCACAAAAAATTGTAGCAGAAAGACATAACTGGAAAAATCACGCAACCCCTGAAAAAAGACTAAAGTATCTAAACAGAACTTTAACAAAAGCATGTCATATTGTTTCTATTTCAGCATCTCATTAATTTTTTTTATCTTAAGCCCTGATTTATCATGAAACTTTGTCCATGAATTTTCGTGATTACACTCACTTTTAAACCCGATGATCAGGTTTTTATGAATGGCTCCGTGGAGTTTAAGGCTGTAAAATAACACCCCGCCTTTGTTTTATACGGCCTCACGTTTCACATTGAAGCAATCCCACTCCCTTGAAAAATGGAAAATTTCAAACCTCAATGTCCCTGACCCGGTAATTTGAAAGGGCTCCTTAAAAATTCGGAACGGATGAGCTCCTTATTATTAAACAAACATCAACCAGCCTATAATTATTGTTGCAGTAAAGAAAAGTATTGAAT
>WGCX01000072.1 GCA_015493575.1 Desulfobacteraceae bacterium
CCAACCCAAACCCCCAATAGGAGGGCAGGAATTATGTTACCAGAACTTTTAAAAAAGAAAAGTTTTTTCTTCCATCTTTACAAAATAGATAAACAGATAGCTGAACAATATAGGGCCATGCCATGTCCATTTTGTGGTGATCGTTTATACTGTGCCAATTATTTTCGTAAACCCCGTGGTGAACCAGATGGCTTCCCGAAAGAGTATTTTAAACGCTTCAGCCTTTGTTGTGGTAATCAGGACTGTCGACATCGAGTAATCCCCCCTTCCTGTCGTTTTATGGGCAGAAAATTTTACTGGTTTCCTGTTATTATCAGTGTTGTTTCAGATATACAGGGCTCAATTCTTGAAACGGGAAAATTTGATCCATCAGGATATTTAGACATTTCACGTAATACACTGAAAAAATGGCTTAATTTTTTACAGCACTAAAGATAGAGCATGAAATCGGCTACATAGCAAGGACGACGACAACGAATAAGGATATGTTGCGCGAGGTACGAACCACAACCTTATCCTGTTGTTGAATAAGTCCGGTATATTTTATAGAGTCTGATATAACCGCCATAAGGCCTATCTGGTAAATTTGTTTTATAGTATTCTCATACTGTCCTAACACATTCGTAACATCCTGCCTTTATTATAAACCAAAATTTTAGGAAAAAAGAGAATATACAGTATTAAATCAGGAATCAGGAATCAGGAATCAGGAATTAAGAATTAAGAATTTAATTCTGATGCCTGCTGTAACAAAAGACTAATTTTCTCTTAACAAAATCCTAACAATTTGTCGGTATATTTTATTATTAATTTTTTTTGGAGGTAAAAGATGATTAAATCAGTTTTGAAAATCATGGTTATTTCGGGGCTTTTTCTTTTGTTCACCATTCTTACCGTTCCTTCAGGCTTTGCCTCGGAGGTAAGATCAATTTCAGGAGCAGGGGCTACTTTTCCCTATCCGGTTTATTCCAAATGGGCTGCAGCCTATAATATTAAAACCGGGGTTAAATTTAATTATCAGTCAATTGGTTCCGGTGGCGGAATTAAGCAGATAGAGGCAAGAACTGTGGATTTTGGCGCTTCTGATGCACCGCTTAAACCTGCAGATCTTGATCAATACGGCCTGCTTCAATTTCCCATGATAATGGGCGGTGTGGTGCCGGTGGTAAATATTAAAGGAGTTGGAAAAGGAGAACTTAAACTCAGTAATGGAGTTCTTGCAGACATTTATCTTGGAAAAATTACAAAATGGAATGACAGCCGAATCAAGGCTGAAAATCCGTTTCTTAAACTGCCCTCAAAGGGTATTATGGTTGTTCACAGGTCAGATGGTTCCGGTACAACCTGGATTTTCACAAATTTTCTTTCCAAAGTCAGTCCTGAGTGGAAAAAAAAGGTCGGAAATAACAAGGCGGTTGCATGGCCTGCAGGTATAGGCGGAAAAGGTAACGAAGGGGTTGCATCATATGTGATGCGTATAAGTGGAGCCATTGGATATGTTGAGTATGCCTATGCTTTACAGAATAATATGTCTTATGTGAAATTGAAAAACCGCGATGGAGGATATGTAAAACCTTCTGCTGAAACTTTTCAGGCTGCGGCGGCAAATGCAGACTGGGCACATGCAAAGGGTTTTTACATGGTGCTTACAAATCAGCCCGGCAAAGACAGTTGGCCCATCACAGGTGCAAGTTTTATTTTGATGTACAAAACACAGAAAAAGCCGGATACAGCAAAGGCTGTATTGAAATTTTTTGACTGGGCATATAATCATGGCGCAAAAATGGCCAAAGCTCTGGATTATATTCCAATGCCTGCCAATGTGTCAGAGCTTGTTGAAACTACATGGCACAAAGAGATACGGGATACCGGCAACCGCAGTATCTGGAAATAAAATTTTAAAAAATTTATTTTTGTGTAAACCGGTTAAGGTAATATTGAATACAAAATGAAAACCGATATGAATACTGAAAATACGCTGGATGGTTCCATTGGCGGCAGTCTGTTTAATACCGGCATAAAATCAGATAATTTTATGCCGGCCAGTATTAAACGTGGTATTGTTTTGGACAGAATTTTTTATCATTTTACCCGTTTTTCTGCCTGGGCTGTTCTTGCTGTGATTATTGCCATTATTGTATCACTTTTTATTGGTGCAGCCCCGTCAATTAGGAAATTTGGTTTTGGTTTTCTTTCAAGTTCATCATGGAACCCGGTTACTGAGAATTTTGGTGCTTTTGTACCCATTTACGGAACTCTTGTCACCTCATTAATCGCCATGGTCATCGGAGTTCCTGTGAGTTTCGGTATTGCCCTGTTTATTACGGAACTATGCCCGCAATTTTTAAAAAGACCCATAGGGATTGCCGTGGAACTGCTTGCAGCCATTCCAAGTATTATTTATGGAATGTGGGGGCTGTTTGTGTTTGCACCTTTATTCGGTGATTATGTTCAGCCGTTTATCTCTTCATACATGGGACCTGTGCCTTTGATAGGGAAATTATTCTCCGGGCCGCCCCTTGGAATCGGCGTTCTTACAGCGGGAATCATTCTTGCCATTATGATAATTCCATTCATGAGTGCTGTAATAAGGGACATGTTTGAAGTGGTTCCCCCTGTTTTAAAAGAATCGGCATATGGAATGGGAGCTACAACCTGGGAAGTTATCCGTCATGTTGTGATCCCATACACAAAGACAGGTGTTGTAGGAGGAATAATGCTTGGACTTGGCAGAGCCCTTGGTGAAACCATGGCCGTAACCTTTGTAATAGGAAACGCAAATCGCATCCATGCTTCTTTGTTCATGCCGGGAAGCTCAATATCATCAAGCCTTGCCAACCAGTTCACCGAGGCTGTCGGAAAGATGTACACATCATCGTTGATCGAGCTTGGATTAATTCTTTTTTTAATTACATTCATTATCCTTGCCATGGCCAAGATTCTGCTGCTTCGTACAGCAGAAAAGCAGGGAAGGCGGAAATAATGACGGAATTAAATGGGTGCGGCTCTTATGAAACAAGTTAAAGTGGCTGATAATAGAGCCTTTCAGCATTATTCACATTGGTCAGAAACTATTTTTTGGCAAGATAATCCCTTTGATACGGAATATCTCACCTGATTTTTTAAATCTATCTCATCACAAGG
>WGCX01000073.1 GCA_015493575.1 Desulfobacteraceae bacterium
GCTGAATACCTAATCCAAGAGAAATAACATCATACTCGTTCATCCCTCTTCACCTCGATTTGTTTTCTGTGGATTTGATACTCCCATATATCAAATCCACAGAAAACGTCGAGGACCCATATTTTTTAGAATTTCCTTTGCTATCAGCCCCAGCCACGTATGTCCATATTCCTTCAAAGTAAGTTAGAAGCAAACAAAGCAGTGCAAAACCACCATGTTTCTCAGTCATTAGTTTTTTAGCTGGCTCGAATAGCCAATTAAAAACTCGATCTTCAAAGACATCAATGAGGTCATCGATTGTCGGATTATCAAGCTTTTCCTGCGGATAACTTGGACTTATGAATGTTTTCATCTCACTTTTCAAAACATAACGTCAGAATTCACCTGCCGCTATGGAGCGCAGCGGAATAGCGGTCAGGTGCAATGAATTGTTCGCTTCTTCTTTTTATATTTCAATGAATTACACAACTTCTACTTTTAAAGTTTTCCCTAATGCCTGAGCAATCTTTTCCAGTGTTGACAACTTTATATCTTCAGCATGGTTTTCAATCCTGGAGATAGCTGATCTTTTTGTGCGGAGTTTCCGGGCAAGTTGTTCTTGGGTTAATCCAGCTTCTTCTCTAGCTAATCTTAGCATGGCTCCTATTTTAAATTGCTGATATCCAGATTCATAATGAGTTGCAAAATCAGGATCAATTGCTTTGCGTTTTTCAATGTATTTCTGAAGATCACTCATTTTTTACACCTCCTTTGCAAATAATCTCTTTTCCTAGCCTCTGCTAATTTAATTGCCTGTAGAGGTGTCTTCTGCGTCTTTTTGTGAAAACCATGCGTAAGAACCACAAGATTGGGGCCATCCCAAAAGCCTAGAATTCTGATTATGTTCCCACTTAAAATTACTCTTACCTCCCAAATATCATCAGTATTTGCTAATTTTTTAAAATATTGGGATGGAACCCTCGGTAGTTCTTCAACAAGCCTTAGAACCCATGTTACCTTCTGAGCTTCTTTTGCATTCAGAGAATCCAAAAATTCCTCAACAGGGCATTTGCCAGAATCAGTTCTATAAAAGATAATTTCTCGCATTAACTATTGTTAACATACACGTGAACCCTGTCAAGACTCTAAATTTTGAAGCGAACGTCATGGGTCAGTTGCCGCCAAGGAGCGCAGCGGATTGGCGGTCAACTGCACCCAATTGTTCGGTGTTAATTTCTGGATTTATATATTCAATTTTACCGTCTTTCCAAATTGGTATTTTTAAATTTTTCCTTTTTGCTTCAGCTAAAGCTTTCTGTGCTGCTCTACTCAGTGCCTTGAGCCCCATTGTTGCGTAATCTTGATTCTGTTTTCCCATATTATCACCTCGACCGATCAATAATCGATGGTTTGTCAGTAGAAGTATCAAAAATTATCCATTCATCTGCCAATTGTTTGTATATTTCTTGGAAGTTAATCCAGCTTCTTTTAAAACGACGCTTGATATCCCTCACAGGTACGTTATGGCCCCCTTTAGAAACACGTAGTTTTACACGCTCTATAGCTAAATCTACTGAAGCCAATTTCAAGAAATATATGATGACCTTATAACCTTTAGTCTTCATTTCATTAATCTTTTTGATATAGATCCTTCCAGATAATGTTGTTTCAAATGCGAATGACTCCCCTTTACGAATATAATGATCTATCTGTTGAAGCATCAACTTGCCGGCCCTTATCGCCACTCCTTCTGGATGAAATGGAGCCAATCCTGCTGCTATCAAATCAGCATTTATGAAATTGAAACATTTGGCTTCAACTGGAAGAAATTCTTCTGCAAATGTTGTTTTACCAGCTCCATTTGGACCAGCTATAATGTAGCATACTTTTGCCATCTATCTTATTTTGATACACCGAACGGCACGGCTCAGGGGCGGCAAACACGCGGGGCAACCAACTCTGAAATTCCACTGAACATTCTGCGGAGCACTGACTTTCAAAAGCCGCTGCGCTGTTTGCCGTCCCTTGCAGCCGATTGTTGGGCTTGTTTTTTTCTTATTTCATCACCTTTCAAAGGCTGGCGATCTGGAACACGATCCAATATGTTCCTAAATGCCTTTCGATCGGCTCTGGATGCACGTTTTTCGAGATAGTTCTCAGTTCTAAGTGCAGATATCTTTTCTGCAACAGCAGTAGTAATAAATTGATTTATGGATACACCTTCTTCCGATGCAATTTCTTTTATATGACGATGAATTGAATTGGGTAATCTTAGATTTAATGCACTCATTTGATCACCTCCAAAAATTGACCTGGTGATATAGCCTGTATATTGAATTTATCTATCCCACTAAAATCTTTAAGATTATGCGTTACAATTATATTTGTGCCGGATGCTATCGCAACCTCCAAAACATGATCATCTTTTACGTCTCTTAAATAAGGCCTCCACAAAAAATATATTTTTTGAAATTTACTCAATGCACAAATATTGTCTAAAATGATCTCTATCTCATCTTCGGATAGATTCAAATCTTCCTGTTTTCGTTTCAGCACATCCTCATATTCAAATAATAAGGTTGTCGATATTATAGGAATAATTTGGCCATCATCTATTAATCTAAGTATTTGATGTGACGCACCTCTTGCAGAATAAAGTCCTGCAAATAGTACACTTGTATCCATGACAATCGTTATTTCGTCCATGGAGACATGGTACTATATTTAGTATCGAGTGTCAATTTGACTTTGGCCCAACGCCAAGGGTCAGTTGCCGCTGTGAAGCGCCAGCGGAATAGCGGTCAACTGCACCCAATTGTTAGCGCTATTTATTATTTTCCAGTTTTCCTGCATCGGTTAATCGCCAAGCCGATTTTGGGCCATGAAGGCCTGGTACACGTTCCAAGAATCCCGCCTTCCTAAGTTTGTAGAACTCTAC
>WGCX01000074.1 GCA_015493575.1 Desulfobacteraceae bacterium
GTATAAATATAAAAAAATTGCATGTAGATATTTGCTTAAGGATCGAAAATTTTATAAGTTGAACGAAATTGCTTGTCTTCCGGCCCATCTACTTCGTTGCATCAAAGGCCGAATACGTTGAGTATGCAACCTTTAATGCGCCTTGTACATGGGGTAGGAATTCTGCGCTATTTCTGTTCAACTTATTTCATCTCCGATTCTAATTGTTGATTCCATGGCTGTTTACTCAACTTGATAATATCCGGCAGTATATAATTGTCAATACAACAGTGTAGATGATCAGTATATAAAACCATTTGCCGGAAAATTTTGGTGTTCGAAGTGATGACAGGTTAAATCCGGCCATGATCATGAACATTATATATAGCAGAATTGAAAAAAAAACAGGGTTTAAAAAGGGCTCAAATAAAAAAATAAAAGAAAAAAGAATAATATTGTTGTCCAATGCAAGCCCTTTGTATGTTCTACTGTCAATAAGACCGAAAATATTGAAGTAACTGAGCCGAATTGCGCTTGTGGCGACAATCACAAAGGCTCCCGGTAAAAACCATGCGCTGAACCTGCCATAGCTTAAGAGAAAAACAGCAGGACAGATTCCAAAGCTTACCATGTCAATCAATGAATCTAATTGTGCCCCGTAATTTTTTTGTTCATCTGTTCTGCCCTTGATTTTACGGGCGATAATGCCATCGCCCCAGTCAAAAAGAACTGCCCATATCATCCCGATAACAGCTGCAGGGAAAATTTTTAATACGGCAAAGTATATCCCGAGAAGCGCACATAAAAGCCCTGCAAGGGAACAGAGATTGGGAAGGTCTTTAACAAACCGGAGCATGCTTGCCTGGTGTGAAAGTTTCGGTTGTATTGTGTTCATCTCCGATCCTTATCTATTTGTTTTAGTTTCTTATCCATTGTTTCCGTGTTGTTTCCGTGTTTTTCTGGCAAAAGAATCAAAAAAAATGTTTTGGTTCCGGCTTGTCTAAGTTACTGCCCCGGAAGAAAATATTTACCCATATGAAATGGAAAAGATGCCCTGTCTTTTTATCCGGGTACTCTATTTATCCAGGATTGATGCCAGTCCCTGCACCAGGACAGTGTTTTCTTTTTTGGTGCGGGCGGCAATACGGATATATCGGTCAGCATCAGGCATGGTTTTACCCTGGCAGTGTTTGATATATATATTATGCTCAACAAATAATTTTTTTGTGAGTTCAGGAGCAGAAGGCCCGGTATCCTGCACCCTGCAGAAAACAAAATTGGCATCCGGTTTATACACTGTAAGTCCTGCCAAAGCCGTCAAGTCTTTATAAAGTTTATCACGATCTTTTTTCACCTGAAGGCAGCTTTTAATAAAATCGTCACGATAATCAGGCAAAAGCCTTAAAAATTCTTCAGCAAATCCATTGATGTTCCAGATATGGACACCCCGGCGGACTGCCTTGATAAAACTGGTATTTCCTGTCAAAAGATAGCCGATGCGAAGGCCGCATATCCCATATGCTTTACTCATGCTTTTAAAAATTACGATATGGGGATACGTCTTGATCTGATCTTCCATGGATGTCTTTTCCGGGTCCTGAACAAAATCGATAAAGGACTCGTCAATGATCAATTGACAGTCATGCCCGGTTAATTTTTCTGCAAGGCGTATCAGGTCGGATTTGGGGACAGCAAGGGATGTTGGATTGTTCGGTGTGACAACAACTGCAACATCTGCATGGGCTTTGATGATGCGGGCTGCAAACTTATCCACATCAAGTTCAAAAGAGGGTGTCTCAAGGGGGAATTCAACGGCGCATCCCCTTGGTGCAGCATTCACATATTCGTTAAATGAAGGCACCGGGACCATAATTTTTTTAGCAATGTGTCCAGAGACAATTTTTATAAGTTCTGCTGCACCATTACCGACGGCAATGTGTTCAGATCGTTGATGGATCAGTCTGCCTACAAGAGCGGCAAGCTCATCCTGTGCAACCGGATAGTTCAGGACAAGGTCATGAATTTTATTTTTAAAACAGGTAAACACCGCTTCAGGAGGGAAGTAAAGGTTATATAAATATGCATGATCAATAAAATTATGGCGATAGTATCCGCCATGCTGACCTGAAATATATTGATATTTTTCTGTCCGGTTTTTATAATCAGGTTCAGGCATAAAAATTTCCTTCTAAAACGGAGTTGCGGGCAGGAATGGCGTTCACTTCCATATTGTCTTGTTTTAAACCATACAGAGGAAAGGGTTTGCCAACTTTTACCGGGAACAGCTTTTCAGCAGAAGCAAGGTCTTCCATGGTGTCAATTTCATACCAGGGTTTATGGTCAAAATGAACCGCTTGAAGGGATAAGGACTTTTCAGCCACCATTTGGCGAAATACGACTTCGTAATAATCGTTTACCCTGTCGGCCAGGATATACCGGTTCAGTTTTTCGATAACCCTGTACCACGATGAAACCGAAAGGCTGTAAATATTGACAGTTTTATATCTGATTTCGTCTAACCTGCTTTTTGCATCGCAATGGAATGCATCAACGTTGCCTGATGGATTGAGTGTGACGGTTGAACCGTTCAGCCACGGCTTCATTCGTGCGATGGCGATCCTGTCAGGATAAAGCATTTCCGTCAATAAAGACGGGTCAAAAACAAGGTCACTTTCAATGAGCATAAATGGTTCATTGATAATTTTCCGGGCCATCCATAAAGAATATATATTATTGGTAGTTTTGTATAACGGGCTGAAAACATACTCAATTTTAATATTTCCGGCCCTGGTTTTCAGAAAATTCCGAATACACTCTTCCAGGTGGCCGGTAACCACAATCAGGCGTTTAAATCCATGTTGATTCAAGCTTTTGATCAATCGTTCCAATATGGATGTTTCATTTACAAGGGTGAGACATTTGGGTGATTTTTTCGTCAAAGGAAGCAGACGGCTTCCTGTGCCGGCGGCAAGGAGCAAAGCGGTAGTGATGCGTTGTTTGGGATAAAAGTTTTTATGAAATATCATAAGTCCCCCTCGTATTAAAGAGTTAGAATTTGCAAAAAATGGCATTCTTTGTGAGGATGAAATTTTTTGTACAACAGACAAAGTGTTCTTAAAAACAATAATGGCTTCTAACTTAGGGGAGCAGACCAAATAATAGGTATCAGGATATACGCCTTAAGACGGAAACGTTTGCACGTTATTTTTAACAGCACAACTTTTACTCGATTATCAAGTTTTTATCGAACATTAAAGATTTAAGAGGGTCAGGCTTTCCTTATTGTCATTATCTCAACTTTTGAGGTTAACATATATTTACTGTTTGATAACAACGAATAAGAAAAGCCTGACCCCCGTTTTGGAAAAATTTCAA